>NZ_CALWND010000005.1:0-225171 GCF_944382735.1 Candidatus Allofournierella merdavium
TTCGACACCACCTTCCACCAGACCATGCCTCCCAAGGCTTACATGTACGGCGTGCCCTACGAGATGTACGAGAAGTACGCCATCCGCCGCTACGGCGCCCACGGCACCAGCCACCGCTATGTGAGCATGGCCGCCGCTCAGTTCCTGGGCAAGGACCCCGCCGAGCTGAAGATGGTCACCTGCCACCTGGGCAACGGCAGCAGCATCACCGCCGTGGACGGCGGCAAGTGCGTGGACACCAGCATGGGCCTGACCCCGCTGGCCGGCGTGCTGATGGGCACCCGCTGCGGCGATGTGGACCCCAGCGTGGTGACCTACATGGAACAGAAGCTGGGCATCCACGGGCAGGAGATGGCCGACTACCTGAACAAGAAGTGCGGCCTGCTGGGCGTGTCCGGCGTGTCCAGCGATATGCG
Organism: Candidatus Allofournierella merdavium; assembly: GCF_944382735.1. Lineage (NCBI taxonomy): Bacteria > Bacillati > Bacillota > Clostridia > Eubacteriales > Oscillospiraceae > Allofournierella > Candidatus Allofournierella merdavium. Next base: position 417 of record NZ_CALWND010000005.1, read on the forward strand.
GGACGTGACCAGCGCCGCCGAGCAGGGCAATGAGCGCGCCAAGCTGGCCACCGATATGCTCAAGTACCAGATCAAGAAGTATGTGGGCGCCTACGCCGCCGCCATGGGCGGGCTGGACTGCCTGGTGTTCACCGGCGGCATCGGCGAGAACGACGGCGAGGTGCGGCTGGCCGTGTGCGAGAACATGGAGTTTTTGGGCATCAAGCTTGACCCCGAAAAGAACAAGCAACGCGGCGCCGACATCATCGACCTGTCCGCCGCCGACAGCCGCGTGAAGGTGCTGATGGTCTGCACCAACGAGGAGCTGATGATCGCCCGCGACACCCTGGCGCTGGTGACCGCGAAGTAAATCCTTTCCGGCTTTGGAGGGCCGCCCCGGTTTGGGGCGGCCCTTTTTGCGTGCCCTTTTCCCGGTGGGGGCGGTTCTTTTGCGTGTTCTTTCCCGGCCGGGGGCGCCCGCCGCTTTCGCCCCGCCGCCCGGCCCCGGCCCGCCCCTGTGGGGCATTCCCCCGCCCGTCTCCTTCCCCGCCCTCGCCGCACCCTCTGCGCACCATCCCCTCCCGCCTCCCCCGCGCCGGGCGTTATTTTTGCGCGCCCGGCAAAGAATTTTTTGCGCCGGGCTTGACATCCGGCTTCAAAGGTGCTATTGTTAGTTACACAAGTAATGAACCAACAAACACAGGGCGGAGGTGAACCGGGTGCATGGAAGTTTGAGCGACCAGTCGCTGATCTATCTGCAGATCGCGCAGATGCTGGAGGACGACATCCTCCGGGGCGTCTACCGGGAGGAGGAGCAGGTGCCCTCCACCAACGAACTGGCCCGGGAGTACGGCATCAATCCGGCCACGGCGGCCAAGGGCATCAACCTGCTGGTGACCGACGGGGTGCTTTACAAGCGGCGGGGCATTGGGATGTTCGTCGCCCCCGGGGCCATGGCCGCAGTGAAAGAGAAGCGCCGCAAGGCCCTGGGAGAGCAGTACCTGCTGCCCCTGCTGCGGGAGGCGAAGTCCCTGGGTCTGGGCAAAGAAGAACTGCTGGCGATGGTGAAAGACGCCATCGAACACGAAGGAGGAACGACGGTATGACCACCGGTATTTTGCAGGCCAGGGGCCTGTGCAAGGCATACAAGAAAAACCAGGTCCTGAATGGCCTGGACATCACCATCCAGCCGGGCAAAATTTACGGTCTCATCGGCCGCAACGGCGCGGGCAAAACCACCCTTCTGGGCATCCTCACCGCCCAGAACACCCACGACGCGGGCGAGGTGAGCTATAACGGCGAGCCGGTGTGGGAGAACCCCAAAGCGCTGGCGGACCTGTGCTTTTCGCGGGAACTTCAGACCACCCTGTTCTACGGCCAGAACACCCTGAAGGTGCGCAACTACCTGCAGGCGGGGGCCACCTTCTACCCCCGGTGGGACGAGGCCTATGCCCGGCGGCTGATGAAGGAGTTCAGCCTGGAGGAGAAAAAGCGGGTGAGCCAGCTCTCCAAGGGGCAGCTGTCCATGGTGACCATCCTCATCGCCCTGGCCAGCGGCGCGCCCGTCACCATTCTGGACGAGCCGGTGGCGGGGCTGGACGTGGTGGCCCGGGAACGGTTTTACCAGCTGCTGCTGGAGGACTACGAGCGCACGAACCGCACCTTCATCCTCTCCACCCACATCATCGAGGAGGCGGCGTCGGTGTTTGAGCGGGTGCTCATTCTGGACGACGGCCGCATCATCGAGGACGCGGAGACCGAGGAGCTGGTGGACCAGTTCCGGTATGTGTCCGGCGCGGCCGAGGAGGTGGACCGGGTGTGCCAGGGGATGACGGTGGTGAGCGAGCGGCGGATGGGCCGCCGCAAGACCGCCGCCGTGCGGGATACAGACGGCCGCCGGGCCGCCGACCTGGAGGGCGCCGGCGAGGTGGACGTGGTGCACATGAGCCTGCAGAATGTGTTCGTGGCGCTGTGCGGCCACGAGGCGGCGGAATGAGGGGGTGGCGGCATGGCGCGCTGTTTTCGGTTTCTGTTCCGTTTTGCCCTTGTGGATCTGGGCATCTTCGCCGGCGTGGCGGCGGTCATCGTGGCCGGAGCCTTCGTCACCGACGTGCCCGATGGCCACACAAATCTCTTTTCCACCTACTTTGACGGTTTCCCCGCCCTGGCGCTGCTCATCCTGTTCATGATGGGCTTTTCCCTGACCAGTACCCTCACCCTGGCCCTCAACTTCGGGGCCACCCGCAAGGCGCTGTTCGGCGCGGTGCAGGGGGTGCTGGCAGTCTACGCGGTGGGCGGCTGGGCCATCTCCGCTCTCTTTTCCGCCGTGCCGGTGTGGTTCAGCTGGCCACGGCAGGGGGCGGGGTCAGCGCTGCTGCTCAACTCCGGTCCCGCCTTTCTGGTGGCGGGGGCCGCCGCCGCGGTGCTGGGCCTGCTCAGCGGCGTGTCCATGTCCCGCAGCCGGGTGCTGGGAGGCATCCTCATCGCCTTCGCGATGATCGCCATGCTGGTGGGCGTGCTGTGGCTGGTCATCACCGGCGGCACCTTCTCCGGCGGGATGTGGGGCAGCCTGCCCTGGCTGCTGCCCCTGGCGCTGGGCGTGGCCGCGGTGATCGCCGACGTTTTTTTGTATCGCTATCTCAAACGCTATGTGGTGAGGTGACAAGGCCATGTTTAAAAAATTCTTGAAGATGAACGCCGGCGACTTTGCCCTCTACGCCGCGGTGACGGGCGGGCTGTTTTTGCTGGGGGAGATCGTCATCCTCTGCGTGATGGCCATTGTGAAGCCGGATACCGGCGTTCTGCTGGCGGGCATCGTGCTGCCCATCGTGGCGGCCTTCTCCCTGTTTATCATGAGCTTCACGAACTCGTGGGTGACCTTCGACCTTGCCCTGCGCTTCGGGCGCACACGGCGGCAGGGCCTGGGCCTTGTGGCCGGGCTGCTGGCGCTGGAGGGGGTCTTTGTCATGGCCCTCGCCGCGCTTTTGGCGGCGATCGAACGCTTTCTGCTGCCGGGGCTCTGGGCGCGGCTGGCCGGCCGGGACGGCTGGACCTGGATGAGCGCCGCCCCCGTCCCCGAGGGCGCCGAGCGCCTTTCGTCCGCTTTCTTGCAGGTGGAGGACTTTGTGCTGGCCTGGTGGTGGTACCCGGTGCTGTGGGCGGCGGCGCTGGCCTTCGGCCTCTTCGCCGGGGTGCTGCTCCAGCGACTCGGGCCCAAGGGCGCCTGGGTGCTGTGGTGCCTGTGGATGGGCGCCTGCTTCGGGCCGCAGCTGCTGGGCTTCAATATGTGGTTCATCGGCGACTGGAACCTCGGCCTCATCGCCGGCTGCGTGGCGCTGGCACTGGCGGGCTTTGTGTGGGCGGTGTGGTCCATGCTCCACGCGGTTGTGCGCTCGTAAGGGGGGTAAAGGGATGGTGCACGTCGTCTTTTCCACCTCCGCCAGGGGCAGCCTGCGGATGGCGCTGGCCGGCGCGGGCGGCGCGGCGGCGGTCGGGGCCATCGGCGGAACCGGCGGCCCGCTGGGCCGCCTTGCCGCAAAGCGGGAGGCCGCCCGTTCGAAACGGGAGACCGCCGAAGCCCCGCCCCTGGAGGGCACCCCCGCCGACGTTCTCTGTCTGCCCCTGGCGCTGAGCGTGGGGGACATTTCCGAAGCTGAACCGGGCGGCCGGCGCAAAGGGGTACTGGCGGGCCTTTGGGCCATGGGCCCCTTTGAGAACGAGGAATTTGCCGACAAGATGCTCACCGAAGCCCGCCGTGCCCTGGAGGCACTGGACCGCCGGGCCGGGGCGGGCGAAACCGTGCGGGTGTGGCAGGGCCCCGGGGCGGACGATGCCTGCGGGCTGCGCTTTCTGGCACATCGGCTGCGGCCGCTGGGCTTTGACAAGCTGCGGGCGGAGCGGGTGCCGCTGCCGGAGTTCTGGCCCCGGCCGGACGGCACGGCGGTGCGCTGTGACGGCTGGGGCGAGGTGGAGCCCCGGCACTGGGCCGCGCTGGCCGACCCGGAACCGCTGGCGGCCCCGGTGCTGAACGCCCTGGCCCAGGAGTGGGCGGCGCTGCGCGCCGAAAACGCCCCCCTGCGGGCGGTGGTGAACGGCCGCCTCATGAGCGCTGCGGAAAACTTTTACGACGGTTTCGTGCTGGAGGTCTTGCGCGCCCAGCCGGAACAATTCCGGGAGGCCGAGGCCATCGGGCGGCTGCTGGGGTCTCTGCGCACCGGCGTCAGCGACGGTTTTGCCGCCATGCGCTTGGAGGCGCTGGTGCGCAAGGGTCTGCTGGAAGTGGTGAGCGGCCCGCAGCCGGGCCGCCCGGTCTACGACCGGGTACTGCGGAAAAAGGGCATGTGATCCCCGCGCGGCACGCACAGACCCTTCCCCGTTGCATTTCGACCGATCTTCCTTCTTTTGCTGCGAACACAGAGGCTCCCGGCGAAGTTTCGCCGGGAGCCTCTGTGTTTCATCCGATCTTTCCGATTTTCTTTGCGACCTTTTTGCCGAACATGTTGCTGGGAAGCTCCACCAGGCGATGCAGCACATACGCCAGCAGGATCGACAGGCCCATCGTCACCGCTACGCTCACATACGGGTCGACCCCGACCATATCCAGCACGGACATCAAAATGTAGCCATTTACACCATGCACCACATAAAGCGGATAGCTGATATCGCCAAAGAACTGGAAAAGGCGATTGTATCGGATGCGTTCCTGCATCGCATGGCAGCCTGCGAACAACAGAAGGGCAAGTGTATAGGAGGTCAGATAAATGTTGTTGATGCCGGTATCCACGCCATTGAGCAGCGCCGCAATATACAGCAAATACAGCGATACCACGGCCACGATGGTCTTCTTCAGGTCCCAATATTTTTTGTAGAAATTGTAAAAGCAGACCCCGATGAACATATAGATCAGGTAAACAAAGGACATGGCAAGAATGTACACGATCCGATAACGGATAATGCTCGTCTGGAGCAAAAGGCCATACCGGTTGCTCACCAGAATGTTGAACAGACACATCCCCGCCGCAGTCGCCAGCAGCGCTCTCGCGCTGTTCAGCCTCCGCATCGCGTGGATGACGCAGATGAGAAGGTAGAATTTCAGTTCCACTTCCAGCGTCCAAACGATGCCGTCGATGCTCGGCAGCCAGAACCAGTCTCCCAGCAGCGACCCCTGTTTCAGATAGTCAACGATCGTATAAGAATATTCCAGTCCCAAATACTGCGTGAACGCAAAAATACTCAGCATGGTCAGGGCGAGGCCCACCAGATACAGCGGGTAGATCCGGAACACCCGGGCGACAAGAAAGCTGACGCTGTTTTGTTTTTCCAGGGAGAGGGAGATCACGAACCCGCTGATCAAAAAGAACAGCGCAACGCCGAAGCACCCCAGATCCAGGTTCATTCGGGCACACGCAGCGCCGATGCCTTCCAACCAGAACGCGGCATCGTGCAGTTCTCCTGCCATCCAGGGAAACGACACGGCGAGCGCATCGTGCGTCGTCCAGAATTTAAGCGCCAGGTGATATACCATTACTATCACCGCCGCAGCTCCCCGCAGTGCCTGTAAAAAGAAGATCCGTCCCGATCCCGCATTGCTTTGCATAACTACACGCTCCGTTTCTTTCTTGGCGGCCGCCCGCCCTTTTCAGACGAATTGCGCTGCAATATTGGTTTTCTTCAGCAACCCTTTATCTTGTAATACACCGCGAAGAGCGCCCGGCTCACCGGCTCAAAGATCCCCAGCTTCACCAGCGCCCTGCGCAGGCGGTAGGCGGGGGCGCGGCGGTCCTCCTCGGTGTTGGCCACGTCCAGAAAGCAGATCTTTTCCGGCGGGAAGTTGTGATCCGCCCAGATGCAGAGCAGATACTCCGAGATAAAGCCGCACATGCGGGGTGCGAGGACGCCCGCTTCTTCCCCCAGGCGCTCGAACTCCTCCAAAAGAGGGAACATCCAGGCGCTGTATTCGCAGAAAGTCTCCCGGCTCGCGATGAGCATATTGCCGAAGCTGGCCCGCCGGCCGTAGGCGAATTTTTCAAAGGAGGGCAGGTATTCCGGGCAGCGCCGGCGCACCAGTTCCTCCAGCAGCACCATGGGCCGGTTCTGCCCCTCCTTGGGCCGGTCGTGGAACAGGATACCGTTGCAGGCCAGCTTGTAGACGGGCTTGGGCAGGATGATGTCGTACCGCTCCAGCAGCGCCCGCGCCTCGGCGGCGGTGAGGATCTGGCTGCGCACGTCGGGGGCGTACAACTCCTTCACGAAGTACCGCCGGTAGTGCACCAGGCCCATCACCCGCGGCCCGGCCAGGTTTTTCCAGGCCCAGTACTGGGCGGTGAGTTCGCAGTACTGGCGGTTTTTCCCCGAGATGTTCTCCCCCTCGTCGTCCCGCTGGAAGCCCAGGTCGGCGTCCGCCAGCGCCGCCCCCACCTGCACCGGCAGATAGCCCTCCAGCGCCGGCGGGTCAAAGGGCTTGTGGGCCGCGATCAGGATCGCCGTGTCCCCCATGGCCGTTTCCTCCTTGTTCGGCCCGCGCCGGGCGGGCGGTGTTCTTTTTCGCCTATTGTACCACAGCGGCCGGCGGCATTGCAACGCCGCCGCTTTGTTGCAACAAATGCCGATTTTTGCTATACTCTAAACTGTATAAGTGTGGGCCGCGCGGCCAAGAGAAAAAGACGGAGGCGAAACGGTATGAAGGTGATGTGGATCCTGGATTTTCTGCCCCCCGTCTTTGCCCGGCGGCTGGGCCTTTCGGCCCAGGCCAGCGGCAGCTGGGTGGGCAGCCTGCAGGCGGCGCTGCCCGCCGGGGCGCTGGAGCTGACGGTCTGTGCCTTTTCCCCCGCCCTGACCGCCCCCTGCCGGCAGGTCAGGGACGGCGTGACCTATCTGGGCCTGCCCGCCGGCGACCGCCCGGCGCTGGAGCAGGCCCTGGCCGACGAGGCGCCCGACCTTGTCCAGCTGTTCGGCACCGAGAACGACCACGCCCCCTGGGTGCTGGAACTGTTCGACCCGGAGCGGGTGCTGGTGTACATTCAGGGCCTGGCCGGGCCCTGCGGCGAGCACATGGCCGACGGCCTGCCGCCGCGGTTTCTGCGCCGCCAGCCCCTGAAGGAGGCGCTGGCAAGGCGCACCGGCGGGCTGACGGTGCGGGGGCACCGCCAGCGGTTTTTGGAGCGGGGCGAAAAGGAGCGCCGGGTGCTGGCGGCGGCGCGGCACATCCTGGGCCGCACCGACTGGGACAGGGCCTACTGCGCCCGCTTTGCCCCCAGGGCGGAGTATCACCACCTGCCGGAGATCATGCGCCCGGTGTTCTACCAGGGCGGCTGGCGGCGGGAGAGCGCCCGGCCCCACCGGCTCTTTGTGAGCCAGGGCAATGTGCCCCTGAAGGGGCTGCACCGGGCCATCGAGGCGCTGCCGGAACTGGCGGCGCGCTGGCCGGACACCCAGCTGTTTGTGGCGGGCTGGCCCCCGCCGGACAAGGGGCCGCTGCTGCGGCCGCTGCTGCACTGGCTGGCGGAGTACACCGGCTATCTGGACAGCCTTGCCCGCCGGCTCAAGGTCAGCGACCGCATCCACTACACCGGCGTTTTGAGCGCGGAGGAGATGCGGGAACAGTTTTTGCTGGCGGAGACCTATCTGCTCTGTTCCAGCATCGAGAACAGCCCCAACTCCCTGGGGGAGGCCATGCTCACTGGGGTGCCCTGCGCCGCCGCCGCGGTGGGGGGCGTGCCCAGCATGCTGCATCCGGGCGAGGGGGAGCTGTTCGACCCCGCCGCCCCCGGCGCGCTGGCGCGGGCGGTGGCCGCCCTCTGGGCCGACCCGGCCGCCGCGGACGGCATGGCCGCCGCGGCCCGCCGCCGGGCGCTGGCCGTCCACGATCCCAAAGCCGTGGCCGACGCCCTGCTGGACCTCTACCGCCGCCTTTGCCCCGGCGGCTGACACCGCAAAGGAAGTGAACCGCATGCCCACCGCCCCGCTGGTGACGGTCGTCATCACCACCTACAACCAGGAGCGCTACATCCGCCAGGCCATCGACAGCGTGCTGGCCCAGAAGACGGATTTCGACTTTGAAGTTTACATCACCGAGGACTGCGGCACCGACGGCACCCGGGCCATCCTGCGGGAGTACGCCGCCCGGTTCCCCGAGCGCATCCGGCTGAACCTGCGGGATAAAAACGTGGGCATCAGCCGCAACTGGTACGAGGGTCTGTGCGCCGCCAGGGGCTCGTTCGTCTGCACCCTGGAGGGGGACGACTGGTGGCGGGACGACCGCAAACTGCAAAAACAGGCGGATTTTCTGCGCGCCCACCCGGAATACCTGGCGGTGAGCCACACCCTGCTGCTCACCGACGACGCCGGCAACACCTACGGCACCCTGCCCGACGACGAGCGCATCCTGAACGCCGACGCCACCATGGCCCTCTTTCTGCGGGGGGTGACCTACTCCTGCACCGCCTGCATGGTGCGCAACATCTTCCAAACGCCCGACCCGGCGCGGGAGGCCTACGTCACCGCCAACCGCAGCATCGCGGATTTCGCCCTGTGCATGCTGTATCTGGACGGCGGGCGGGTGTTCGTGATGGACGATGCCATGAGCGCCTACCGGGTGTCCGGCGGGGACCCGGCCCACCAGAACTACAACACCCGGGCCAGCGCCGTGAAGAAGTACGCCGATTTCCTGGACGTGGTGCTGGCGAGCAAAGGCTACTTCGGCCGCCGCTACCCCTTCACCCGGTGCCTGTTGGCGGGCACCTTCTACCCCCTCATCGACCGGGTCAAATACGGCGGCCTCGGGCCCTTCGCAAAAGAGATGGGCCGGCTGCCCGCCGCCGCCAAGCTGGCGCTGCCCTTTTATTTTGCCGGGCGGTGCTTACGGCTTGTGTGGGGCAAGTTCTTCGGCAAAAAGGAGGCCAAGGCATGAGCGAGGTGCTGCTGAGCGTCATCGTGCCGGTGTACAACGCCGCCGCCACGCTGGAAAAATGCGCGGCCAGCGTGCTGGGCCAGGCCCCCGAAACCGCCGAGCTGATTTTAGTGGACGACGGCTCCGCCGACGCCTCCCCCGCCCTGTGCGACCGGCTGGCGGAAAGGGACGGCCGGGTGCGGGTGCTCCACCAGAAAAACGGCGGGGCGTCCGCCGCCCGCAACGCCGGCCTCGCCGCCGCAAGGGGGCGGTATCTGCAATTTGTGGACGCGGACGACTGGGTGAACCCCGGCCTCTACGCCGCGGCGCTGCCCGCTTTGGAAGCGGGGGCGGACGTCTGCTTTTTCGGGGTGGACACCCTGTTGGGGGATGTGAAGGAGACCCTGCCCGCCGGGCGGATGGAGTCGCTTTCCGGCCTTGCCGGGAATTTCGCCTATTACCTGGTGGACACCGGCCTCTTTGCCGCCCTCTACAACAAAATTTTCCGCCGCGCCGCCCTCCGCGGCGTGCGCTTTGACGAGGCGCTCAAGGTCAACGAGGATCTGCTCTTCTGCCTTGCGGCGCTGAAGAACTGCGGCCCGGCGTACTTCATCCCCGCGGCCTATTACGTCTGCGACAACCGGGCGGAGGGCAGCCTCTCCCGCCGGCTGCGCACCGACCTGCTGGACGCGGAGGAGTACACCCGCCCGGCGGTGGCGGATTTTCTGGCCCACTATGGGGCCTCGGAGGCCGAACAGCGGCAGGTGCTGCTGGCGCGCCAGGGGGGCGTGGCCGCCGCCCAGTGCGCCATGCTGCTGGGGCGCAGGGGGGCGCTGCCCTTCGGGGCATGCCGCCGCCTGTTCGCCCGGCTGCTGGCCCCCGCCCACTGCCGCGCCGCGGTGGGGTCCTGGGTGCAACGCTGCTACACCGGCCCGGCCCGCCTGGTCTACGGGGCCTGCGTGCGCTTTCGCCTTGCCGGGGCGCTGGCCCTGCTGCGCTCTTTGCGCGCCGGCCGCTGAAACCACCTTCAAGGAGGCTTTTTTGCCATGCCCGCTGTCATCAGCTGTGTGATGCCCGTCCACAACGCCGAACGATACCTTGCGGCGGCGGTGGAGAGCGTCCTCGGCCAGAATTACCCCTATTTTGAACTGATTTTGGTGGACGACGGCTCCTCCGACGGCTCCTCCGCCATCTGCGGCGAATTTTCCCGCAGGGACGACCGGGTAAAGCTGCTGAGCCAGCCCAACCGGGGGGCCTCCGCCGCCCGCAACGCCGGCCTTGCAGCCGCCTCCGGCCGCTATCTGGCCTTTGTGGACGCGGACGACATTTTGAAGCCCGGCGCCTTTGCCGCCGTGGCCCGGGCCGCCGCGTCCGACCCCGACCTTGTCAGCTACGGCTTCGAGTGGCGGGAGGGGGAAAAGAGCACCCCCGCCCTCTACCCCGCCTTCCAGTGCGATCTCGACGGCTTCTGGCCGCACTTTGTGGGCTATTACCAGTCGAACCAGTTCTTTTCCCTGTGCAACAAGGCCTACAAGCTGGAGACGGTGCGGCGGGCGGGCCTTGCCTTCGACGAGGGCCTGCGCACCGGGGAGGACATCGCCTTCAACTTCGCCTTCTGGCCTCACATCGGCCGGATGGCCCATCTGGGGGAAAGCTTTTACGAATACTGGGTGCATCCTTCCACCCTGACCCACGCCGCCACGCTGGACAACCTCATCACCAGCCAGCGGGTGCTGGACCAGATGGAGGCCTTCGTCACCGCCGCCGGCCGCCCGGAACTGGCCGCCCCCCTCATCGACAGCCAGCGCCCCCACGACGCGCTGAGTTTTTACACCCTGCTCTTGGATCGCACCAAGCTTTACCCCCTGGCCAAGCGGCAGGCGGCGCTGGCGGCGCTTTTTTCCAGCGAAGTCTGGTACCCCGCCCTGCTCAAAGGCCTCGCGGGGGTGCCCGGCCTGTACGGCAAGTATCTCCGGCTGGCCGCCCGGGCCAAAAGCCCCGCCCTGGCCTGCCTGCCCCTGCGGCTGCGGGGCGCGAAATAACCCTGTTCAGGAGGCGCATTTATGCCCACCATCAGCATCATCACCACCGTCTACGACGCGAAGGACTATCTGCCCCTCACGGTGAACAGCATCCTGGCCCAGACCTTCACCGACTTTGAACTCATCCTGGTGGAGGACGGCAGCCCCAACGGCTGCGGCGAGGTGTGCGACGAGCTGGCCAGGGCCGACGGGCGCATCCGGGTGGTGCACAAGCCCAACGGCGGCCCCGCAAGCGCCGCCAACGCGGGTCTTGACGCGGCGACGGGGCGGTACATCAGCTATGTGGACTCGGACGATCTGCTGGAGCCGGATTTCCTGGAAACGCTCTACAAGATGGTGACCGAAAGCGGCTGCCCGCTGGCGGCCTGCGGCGCCGAGTGCATCGACGAGGAGGGCCGCCGCCTGGGCCGGGGGGTGACCGTCGCCGACGACCTTGTGGGCGAGGGGGACGCCTTAAACCAGTTCTACGACGTGCTGCGGGACGGCGGCATGTACTGCATGGTCACCTGGAACAAGCTGTACGACGCGCGCCTTTTTGAGGGCGTGCGCCACGACGAGACCATGTTCTTCGGTGACGACGCCAACATCATGGACAAAATTTACGACGGGCGGCGCATCGTGGCCACCAACAGGCCCCTCTATCTCTACCGGGTGCGCACCGGCAACATGACCAGCGCCGCCTTCTCGGTGAAAAAGCTGGACGACCTGCGGCTGTACGGCGGCTGGGTGGACTTTTTCGCGAAAAAGCCGGACCGCGCCGACCTTTATCGCCGGGCGGTGGCCCGCTACTGGCAGGTGTTCTATCTCTTTTACGTCCACGCCCGCGAGGCCGGGCCCCTCTCGCCGGAACTCAAGGCGGGCTTTGCGCGGCACAAGAAAAAGCTGAACAGCCTTGTGCCCGCCATTCTGAAGTGCCCCTATGTGCCCGCCGGCGAGAAGCTGCGGGCGGTGCTGTTCGCGCTGAGCCCGGAAGGCTGCTACCGGCTGGCGGCGGCCCGGGGCGCGCTGCACAAAGAGAAGGAGGCGGGCGCATGAGCGAAGAAAAACGCCCGGCCGTCAGCGTCATCGTGCCGGTGTACAAGGTGGAGGACTGCCTGCCCGCCTGCGCGGAGAGCCTGCTGGGCCAGACCTTCACCGATTTTGAGCTGATCCTGGTGGATGACGGCAGCCCCGACGGCTGCGGGGCCCTGTGCGACAGCTATGCCGCCCGGGACAGCCGGGTGAAGGTCATCCACCGGCAGAACGGCGGCCTTTCCGCCGCACGCAATTCCGGGCTGGACGCGGCCCGGGGCGAGGCCATCGCCTTTGTGGACGCGGACGACGCGGTGGCGCCGGACTATCTGGAAAAGCTGCGCGCCGCCCTGGAAAAGGCGGGGGCGGACATGGCCGTGTGCGCCGTGGAGGATGTGGACGAGGCGGGCGCGCCGCTCTCGCCGCCGGTGCTCACCGTGCCCGAAGAGGCGGGGGTGTTTGAGGGCAAAGAACTGCTGGCCAGATTCTTCGGCCCCGCCTCCACCTGCTACACCGTGGCCTGGAACAAGCTCTACCGCCGGAAATTGTGGGAAAATTTGCGCTACCCCGCCGGGCGCATCCACGAGGACGACGCGGTGGCCCACCTGCTCTACTGGCAGGCGGAAAAAGTGGTGTGCATCCCCGACGTGCTCTATTTCTACCGGCTGCGTCAGGGCAGCATCTGCCGCACTGAACTGCGCCCCTCCGCCTTCGACGGGGTGGACGCGGCGGCGGCCCGCTGCCGCTTTTTCGCCGCCCACGGCCGCCCCGACCTGGCGGCGCTGGCCCTGCCGGGGGCCTGGCGGCGGTATCTCTCCCTCTGCGCCCGGTGCGAGGCCGCGCCCCTCACCTGGGCGCTGGCCGCCCGCTGGCAGGAGGCCCAGGCCCAAATGGCCGGCCTGCTGCCCCTCTTGAAGGGCTGCCCGGGCCTCTCGCCCCGGGAAAAGCTGGGCTGCCGCCGGTGGGCGAAGCGGGCGCTGCCCCTGCCCCCCAAAACGGACAAACTCCGGGTGGCGCTGCTGCTGCCCCCCGGCCTGCCGGTGCCCGCCGTGAAGGGCGGCGCGGTGGAGACGCTGGCGGAGCATCTGGCCCGCCAGAACGGCCGGTTCAAGGAGATGGAACTGGCGGTGCTCTGCCAGTGGGACGAGGAGGCCGCCGGCGAGTCCGCCCGCTTTGCGGACACGCTGTTTTACTACCAAACGCCCCCGGCTCAGGACCTCGCTCACCGGCTGGCGGTGCGCCTTTCGGCCCTTATGGGCCGGCCCGTCCACTGGAACCGGTGGTACGCAAAGCCCCTCCCCTTTTTGAAGCGGCTGGACGCCGACTGGTACCTGGGTGAAGGGGGCGACCTCTCCGGCTGGCGGCAGGCCAGCCGGGCGCTGGGCCGCGGCCGCTTTGCCGCCCACCTCCACGGCGAAACGGCGGGCAGCGCCGCCCTGGATGAAATTTACGGCCGCGCTCTCTGCATCAGCGAGTTCGTGCTCCGGGCCTGGCTTTCGGGCAGCGGCGAAGGGCCGGAAAGCGCCGCCCTTTTGCCCAACTGCGCGGACATCGACCTGTTCCATCCCGCCGAAAGCGAGGCGGACGCCGCCGAGGCGGCGGACCTGCGGGCGAAGCTGGGCTTTGACAAAGAGGACTTTGTGGTGCTGTTCTGCGGGCGCACCAGCCCGGAAAAGGGGGTGCATCAGCTGCTGGCGGCGCTGGGGAATATCCCCGACGAGCACATCAAACTGCTGGTGGCGGGTAGCCCCTTCTTCGGGGCGAAAGACCGCTCGGACTACGCCGACGGGCTGCAAAAACAGGCCGCCGCCCTGGGCGGGCGGGTGAAGTTCGCCGGCTTTGTGCCCAACCCCCGTCTGCCCGGTTATTACCGCATGGCAAACGCCGCCTGCTTCCCCGCCCTGTGGCAGGAGCCGGCGGGCATCACCGCCATCGAGGCCATGGCCTGCGGCTGCCCGGTCATCGCCACCGAATCCGGCGGCCTGCCGGAGTATCTGGCGGGCAGCGGGGCCATCCTCCTGCCCCGCAGCGAAGTGCGGGAGGACGGGCAGCTGCGCGGCGTGCCGGGCGTGCCGCCGCTGGCAAGCACCATCGCCCGGGCCATCCTGGCCCTGAAGGCCGACCCCGCCCGGGCCGCCGCCATGGCCAAGGCCGGCCGGGAGGCCGCCGGGCGGTACGCGCCCGAAACCTACTACCACACCCTGCTGGCGGCGCTGGAAGGGTGGAGGACCGAACGTGAAATTTCCGGAGGAGCGTGATGTTATGGCCCCCACCGTGAGCATTGTTGTTCCCGTGTACAAGGCGGAGGCATATCTGCCCGCCTGCCTTGAGAGCATCCTGGCCCAGACCTTCACTGACTGGGAGTGCATCCTGGTGGACGACGGCAGCCCCGACGGCTGCGGCGCCATCTGCGACGAGGCCGCGCGGCGGGACGGGCGCTTTCGGGTGGTCCATCTGCAAAACGGCGGCGTGAGCCGGGCGCGGAACACCGGCATGGAGGCGGCACGGGGTGAATACTGCGTTTTCGCCGACGCGGACGACCGCATCCATCCCCGGCTGCTGGAACTGGCGCTGGCGGAACAGAGGCGGCATCCCCGGTCGCTGATCGGCTGGAGTTTCACCAGCGATCCTGCCGCCTGGGAGGGGCTGGAACTCCCCGCCGACCCGCCCGTGACGCGCTACGGCCGCTGGGAACTCCTTGGCTTTTTTGCGGATCGCGTGCTTTTCAATTCAGTCTCGAACAAACTCTTCCGGCTGGACGTCATCCGCGAAAAAGGGCTTTGTTTTGACGTCTCCATGCGCTCCAGCGAGGATTACGACTTTTTCAACCAGGTCTGGAAAGCGTATTTTTCCGCCTGCCCCGACGGGGAGATCCGCCTGCTGGATCTGCCGCTGTACTATTACAACCAGGCCAACGCCGACAGCATCACCCACACCACCGGCGCTGCCCACAGCCGGGATTTCTCCGCCTATTGCCGCGAGCAGCTGGAGCTTTACGCCCAGACACAGGCCGTCTTCGGCCCCTTTGAGCAGTACCCGGCGCGGGATGTGCTGTCGGTGACCAACGCCACACTGAACAGCATCGCCTTCGGGCTGTGCAACATTCCCCACCCTCACCGGGAGATACGGCGGCTGTGGCAGCTGCCCGAGATGAGGGAGATCTCCCGCTGGCACCGCCGCCACAGGGCACACAACGCCTACCTCTTTTTCCTGCGGCTGCGCTGGGCGGGCGGGGTCCGGTGGTGGTTCCGGGTGCGGGAGACCCGCCCGGCCCTCTTCGCCACCGTCTATCATCTGGGCTACCGGAACATCCTCAAGCCGTGAGCGAAACGTCTTTCAAAGGAGGCACCGCCTTGGAACCGCAGCTTTCCATCATCGTGCCGGTGTACGATCCCGGCGAATACCTGCCCCGGGCGCTGGACCGCATCGCCGGCCAGACCCGGGGGGATTTCGAGTGCATCCTGGTGGACGACGGCTCCACCGACGGCAGCGCAGCGGTGTGCGACGAATACGCCGCCAAAGACGGGCGTTTCCGGGTCATCCACCAGAAGAACGCCGGGGCCTCCGCCGCCCGCAACGCGGGGATCGGGGCCGCCCGCGCCCCCTGGCTGCTCTTTGCCGACGCGGACGACGTCCTGGCCGACGACGCGGTGGAGACGCTGCTGGCCCGCCAGCTGGCCGAGCCGGAGGTCTTTGTGGTGTTCGCCTTTACCGAGGGTCTGGATCTGTTGGGCGTTGAACGGCGCCAGCCCCCCGAAAAGCGCTACCGTGCCCGGGATCTGGGGCGGATGTATGCCGAGACCCCCCTGGCCGCCCCCTGGGGCAAGCTGTTCGACGCGGCGCTGGTGAGGGCGGCGGGCCTGCGCTTTGACACAGCCATGCGCTGCTACGAGGACCGGCCCTTTGTGACCGACTATCTGCGGGCCTTTTTTGCCCGCGACCCGGGCGCCGGGTGCCTTTTTTTGAACCGGCCCCTTTACTATTATGAAAACGGCAACGCCGCCAGCCTGAGCAAGAGCGACCGCAGCCGCCTTGCGCCCAGCCACTACGAGGCCTTCGACCGCCTGCTCACCGACTGTCTGGAGCGGTACCGCACACCGCCCGCGGAACTTTTCAAGATCGTGCTGGAATACATGAACACCCTGCTCTACGGGGCCTGGTGCACCCCGCCCGGCGAGCGCCGCCGGGCCATGGCCCGCTTTTACAAAAGCGACGAGTACCGCCGCCTGATGGCCTATTTTGCCGACAACCGCCTGTACGAGGCGCGGTATCTGCCCCTGCGCTTTCACGCCACGGCCCTGGCGGTGGCGCTGGACCAGAGTCGGCTTGTGCCGCCCATGTCCCTCTACTGGAAATTTCACTGGCTGGGGCTGCGCACCCTGTGCCGGGGCTGGACGCCCCTGATCCCCACCGCATGATCCGCGGCGGCTTTCGCCGCCCGCGGTTTTGTGCTATAATGCCTGTGCCCCGCCCCTAAAAAACTTCGGAGGTGCTTTATGCCCGCAGTATCCGTGGTGGTCCCGGTCTATAATGTAAAAGAACTTCTGCCCCAGTGCCTTGACAGCATCGCCGGGCAGACCTTCGCCGACTTTGAATGCATCCTGGTGGACGACGGCTCCACCGACGGCTCCGCCGCCGTCTGCGACGCCTACGCCGCCAAAGACGGCCGCTTCCGGGTGATCCACAAGGCCAACGGCGGGGTATGCAGCGCCCGCAACGCGGGCGCTGCCGCCGCGGCGGCAGACTATGTGGTCTACTGCGACCAGGACGATCTGTTCGCGCCCCGGCTGCTGGAACTGGCGCTGGAGGCCCAGCGCCAGCACCCGGAGGACCTGATCGTCTGGCCCTACACCCGCGAGCGGGCGGCTTTCGCCGCCCAGCCCGAGGCCCCGGAGCACGCCGTCTACGACCGGCGGCACCTGCTGGACTACCTGGCCGGGGACATGATGATCTATGTGTGGAACAAACTGCTGCCCCGCCGCGTTCTGGCCGCCATGCCCGCCCTGTTCGACGAGTCCCTCATCGGCGGCGGTGAGGACTTTGACTTCATCGCCCGCTTTCTGCCGGTGTTCTTTGCCCAGCATCCCGGCGGCTGCGTGCGCCAGATCGGTGCGCCGCTGTACTTCTGGAACCCCGGCAACGAGAAGAGCGTCTCCCGCTGGGACTCCAACTCCCGGGGCTACTCGGTGCGCCAGCTGGCCTTTTTCGCGAAGATCAAGCAGGCCTTTCCCGATTTTTACGACCAGGACGAGGCGCAGATCGCCCGCTGCTTCAACCGCCTGATCCGGCCCATGGTGTTCGGTTTTTCGCTGGCAAAAAAGAACGGCGAGTCGCTGCATGATTTCTGGAGCAGCCCGGAACTGGCCGAGATGCTCGGATGGCTGCGGGAGCACCGCTGGTATCTGGGCCTGTATCCGCCCCTGCGGCTGCACAGCGCCGCCCTGGGCCGGCGGATGCTTTACTGGATGGACGAACGCCCCCGGCTGTACGGGCTGTGCTACGGCGTATTCTATCACCTGCTGGCCCACGGCTGGAACCACCTGTGAATCCGGTCTATCTCGTTTGAAGGAGGCACTTTCCATGGCCGACCGGCCTTTTTTCACCATCCTGACGCCGGTGTACAAGGGGATGGACTTTGTGCCCGGCTGTGCGGACAGCGTGCGCGCCCAGGGCTTTGACGACTACGAGCACCTGCTCATCGACGACGGCAGCCCCGACGGCAGCGGCGCGCTGTGCGATGAGCTGGCCGCCGGCGACGGGCGCATCCGGGTGATCCACCAGCAGAACGCCGGCGTCACCGGCGCGCGCAACACCGGCATCGCCGCCGCCAGAGGGCGGTATCTGCTCTTTCTCGACCAGGACGACCGCCTGGGCCCCTGCGCGCTGCGGGCCATCGCCGCCGCGCTGCGGGAGAGCGGCGACGACCTGGTGAGCTGGCGCCATCACGGCCAGTGGGGGGAGATGTGCGCCGACCCGGCGCTGGCCGTGCCCACCCGCTACGCCCAGCCGGACTTCGGCAAACTCTACTGCACCGGCACGGTGCACTACGTCTGGACCAAGGCCTTCCCGGTGGATTTTTTGCGGAAGAAGAACATCCGTTTCGACGAGACCATTCAGGACGGCACCGACGACCTGCCCTTCGTGATCGCCTTCTGGCGGGCCTGGTTCGGCGAGCACCCCGGCGCGGGCATTCAGTACATCTCCCAGTTCCTCTATTACTACGAGATCGGCAACGACGCCAGTGTGAGCAACCGACTGCAGCCTTTTATTCCCAGTCACCTGGCCATGTTCAGCGACCTGCTCTCCGACTTTTTGCACCGCTACCATGTGCCGCCCGACCAGATGGCGCTGGCCTTCTACCAGTGTCTGCACACCCTGGCCTACGGGGTGTATTCCACCCCCCGCGCCCGCCGGCGGCGCCTGCGGGCACAGCTGCTGGAGGACGGGCGGTTCCGGGCCATTCTGAACGAGATGGGCCGCTGCCGCCTCTACTCCCCCTTCTATCTGCCCTTTCGCCTGGGCCGGCTGGGGCTGGTGGTCTTCCTGTTCCGCTCCTACGAGGGGCGGCGCTGGTGGTTCTGGCAGGCCTACCGGCTGGGGCTTTTGCTGCTGGGGCCGGGCTGGCGACAGGTATTCTGACAAATTTTGCCCGCAAATCTGCCCTTTGCGGCAGCTTTCATGGTATAATAATAAAATGCCAACATTTCGCGGCCTGGCCGCATAAAGGAGCCGTTCATGGAAAACACATCCCAACAGCAGTGGACCACGGTGATCAGACCCCGCACCGGATGGTTCGACATCGACTTCAAGGAACTGTGGCAGTATCGTGACCTGGTGACCATGTTCGTCAAGCGCAGCTTTACGACCATGTACAAGCAGACCATCCTGGGTCCCGCCTGGCTGCTCATCAATCCGCTCATCACCACCGTCATCTTCACGGTGGTGTTCGGCGGCATCGCGGGCCTGGCCGAGGAGGGCGTGCCCAGCTTTCTGTTCTACATGGCGGGCAACGCCATCTGGTCCTTCTTCTCCGCCTGCATCACCGGCACCGCCAACACCTTTGTGTCCAACGCCGGGCTGTTCGGCAAGGTGTACTTTCCCCGGCTGACCATGCCCATCTCCCAGGTGCTCATCTCGCTGGTGAACCTGGGCATCCAGATGCTGATGTTCTTTGTCTTCTGGGCGTGGTTCTTCTTTTTCGGGCAGGCCTACGGCACCGTGCGGATGGATCTGTGGGTGCTGGCTGTGCCCGCCGTGCTGCTGCTGGTGATGGTGCTGGGCCTGGGCGTGGGCATCATCGTCTCCAGCCTCACCACCAAATACCGGGACCTGGCCATCGTGGTGGGCTTCGGCGTGCAGCTGTGGATGTACGCCACGCCGGTGGTCTACTCCATGAACGAGCTCACCGCCACCAGTCCCCGCCTTGCCACCCTCATCCGGCTGAACCCCATGACCGAGCCGGTGCTGGTGTTCCGCTACGCCCTGCTGGGCTGCGGCGAGATCCACCCCGGCTGGCTGCTGTACAGCGCCCTGATCAGCCTTGTGATGCTGGCCATCGGCGTGGTTCTCTTCAGCCGGGTGGAAAAGACCTTTATGGACACGGTGTGACGCGGGAGGTACAGAACGATGACGATGCAGACGAATACCGAACGCGAGCCGGTGATCCAGATCACCGGGCTGAAAAAGCAGTACCGCCTGGGCCAGATCGGCGGCGGCACCCTCACCGCCGACCTGCAGAGCTGGTGGGCCCGGGTGCGGGGCAAAGAGGACCCCAACCTGCCCATCGGCACCGACACCCGCCTGTTCGGCCAGACCTTCATGGCGCTGAACGGGGTGGACCTGACGGTGTACAAGGGCGAGGCGCTGGGCATCATCGGGCGCAACGGGGCGGGCAAGTCCACCCTGCTCAAGATCCTCAGCCGCATCACCGCCCCCACCGAGGGCGAGATCAAATTCAAGGGCCGCATCGCCAGCATGCTGGAGGTGGGCACCGGCTTCAACGGTGAGATGACCGGCCGGGAGAACATCTATATGAACGGCTCCATCCTGGGCATGACCAAGGCCGAGGTGGACGCGAAGCTGGAACAGATCATCGAGTTCTCCGAGTGCGCCGAGTTCATCGACACCCCGGTGAAGCGCTATTCCAGCGGCATGTTCGTGAAGCTGGCCTTCGCGGTGGCCGCCCATCTGGACTCCGAGATCATGGTGATGGACGAGGTGCTGGCGGTGGGCGACATGAAGTTCCAGCAAAAGTGCCTGGGCAAGATGAGCGACGTGGCCGGCCAGGAGGGCCGCACGGTGCTCTACGTCAGCCACAACATGAGCACCATCCGCCAGCTGTGCACCCGCTGCATCGTGCTGGACAAGGGCCGGGTCATCTTCGACGGCAACGTGGAGGACGCCATCGCCATCTACATGGAGACCACCGACGTGAACGTGGTCCACTACAACCTTGCCGACACCGGCCGCATGACCTCCGGCGCCGGCAAGCGGCTGCGGGTGGAAACGCTGGACTTCGAGGGCAAGGAGAGCAGCGTCTTTGCCGCCGGCGAGCCGCTGGTGGTGCGCATCCGCTGGCGGACCAACCAGAAGTTCGACGCGGTGAACATGAAGCTGAACATTCACTACCGGGACTCCAGCCCCGTGGGCATCACCCATCCCATCACCCTGGGGGCCGCCGAGCCGGGCCGGGTGTACACCACCACCTTCACCTTCGACACCTCCATCCTCAGCGAGGGGCAGTATTTCTTCTATCTGGACGTGTTCGAGCGGGAGCTGGCGGGCGCCATCTGCCTGGACAAGCCCAACCAGGAGTTTGCCTTTGAGGTCACCAACACCGACCGCACCCTGCCCGAGTGGTCCGCCGGCTGGGGCCATATCCACTTCCCGCCGGTGAAGGTGGTGTCCGTGGAGGAATCGGCCCAATGAAGCCGGACCTTTACATCTGCCACACCGCCTATCAGGTGCTGGTGGAGTGCTGCCGGGCCATGGAGGCCCCCTGCCCGCCGGACCTGGTGCTGAGCGCCGCGCTGCCGGGAGCCGGGGCGCTGGCCGGGCGGCTGCGCGGCGCCGGCCTGTTCCACCGGGTGCGGGTGTTCGACGAGGATGCCTGCGGCAGCGCCTTTCAGCATGGCTTCTGGCGCACGCTGCTGCTCCAGCGCGTCATCGGGCGGCGCAACGTGGAAAAATACCACGGCTTTTCCCTGGAGGGCGGGCGGTACCGGGCGGTGTACATCCACAACGACTGGAGCGTGCTGGGCCGCTACCTGCAGGACAAGGGCATCCCCTACATCCTCTGCGAGGACACCTTCGCCAGCACCTGCTCCGCCGACCACAGCCTCATCCTGCGCCAGCGGGCGCTGCCCCGTTTCGCCCTGCGCCGTGCCTTCGGCTACGGCTATCTCTACTGGGGCGACTGGAAAAAGGTGAAGGCCATCGAGACCGAGAGCCTTGCGCGCGCAACAGTGCCCTTTCCCAAAGCCCGGCTGTCCGAGCGCAGTCAGAAGGCGGCCTTTGCCGCCCTGACCAAAGAGCAGAAGGCGCTTTTGTGCTCGGTGTTCCTCACCGCGCCCCTGCCGGAAAACTGCGCCGGGGCGGTGCTGCTTCTGACCCGGGATTTCGTCTGTGAGCACCTGATGGACGAAGCCGCCCAACGGCGGATGTACAAGGCGGTGGCGAAAAAGTATTGTTCCGGCGGGCCGCTCTTCGTCAAGGCCCACCCCCGGGACGCCTCCGACTACGCCGCCCTCTTCCCCGGGGCGGTGGTGCTGGACCGGGCGATGCCCAGCGAGGTGCTCAACTTCGCCCTTCCCTTCCGCTTTTCGCGGGCGGTGACGGTGGAGTCCACCGCCCTCAAGGCCTTCGAGGCCGCCGACGAAACGGTGACCCTGTCGCTGGACGAGGCTCTGGCCCTGGCCGGCGCGGAGGGCTAAGGGCGCGTTTTGCCAAAACAATGAAAGAACGACGGCCCCCGGTTCGTTTTGATATCGGGGCGGAAAAGAGGTCTTTTTCATGAAAATTCTCGGCGTCATCCCCGCCCGCTACGCCTCCAGCCGGCTGCCGGGCAAGCCCCTGGCGGACATCCTGGGCAAGCCGATGATCTGGTGGGTGTACCAGGCGGCGAAACAGAGCCCCCTGCTGGACGATCTGGTGGTGGCCACCGACGACGAGCGCATCCTGACGGTGTGCCGCGAATACGGCATGAACGGGGTGATGACCCGGGCCGACCACGACACCCCCACCGCCCGCATCCAGGAGGTGAGCTGCCTTATCGGGGCCGACCTGTATCTTCAGATCATGGGGGACGAGCCCCTCATCGACCCGAAGGCTTTCGAGCTCATCCTGCCGAAAACCCTACCCGCCGACCCGTACTATGTGGCGGGAGTGACCAACCGGATGGACCACCCGGCGGACGTGATCGACTTCTCCAATCAAAAGGTGGTGTGCAACGCGAAGCGGGAGATCCTGCTCATCAGCCGCAGCCCCATCCCCTACCCCAAGGGCACGGCGGACTTTGAGTACGAGAAGATCACCGGCATCCAGCTGTTCAGCAAGCAGGCGCTGGATTTCTACGCCGCCACCCCCAAGAGCGCCCTGGAAAAGGCCGAGGAAAACGACCTGATGCGCTTTATCGAAAACGGCCACACCGTGCACGCGGTGCTCTCCCCCTACAAGACCGTCTCGGTGGACACGCCGAAGGACGTGGACATCGTGTGCGATATCCTCCGTCAGCGGGCCGCCCGCTGAACCGGCCCCGCCCCCGGCGCTTGCGGGCCGGAGGCCGGACCTCACCCACCACGGCGCTTTGCGGCGCGCCCCACCGCCCCCTTTGGGGCAGAAAGGGAACCCAACTATGTCTACCATCCGTTTGCTCGACTGCACCCTGCGGGACGGGGGCTATGTGAACGACTGGAAATTCGGCTTTGAGAACATCCGCGACATTGTGGAAAGCCTGGTGCAGGCGGGCACCGACATCGTGGAGGTGGGCTTCCTGCGCAACCTCGAGCCGGACCCCGACCAGAGCCGCTGGAACACGGTGACCGAGCTGAAAAAGGTGCTGCCCGCCGACCGGAAGAACACCCTGTTCTCCGGCATGGCGCTGCACAACTTCTACGATATTGACAAGCTGGAGCCCTGGGACGGCACCGGCATCGACATGATCCGGGTCACCTTCCACGACTACGACATCGAACAGGGCCTCGCCTTCTGCCGCAAGGCCCAGGACAAGGGCTACAAGATCAGCTGCAACCCCATCAACATCATGGGCTACTCCGACGCGGGGGTGCTGTGGCTGTGCGAGCAGGTGAACAAGCTGCACCCCTTCGCCTTCTCCATCGTGGACACCTTCGGCAGCATGCAGATGGGCGATCTGGAGCGCATCGTGCGCCTGGTGGACAACAATCTCGCCAAGGATATCGCCCTGGGGCTGCACCTGCACGAAAACCTGGCCCAGAGTTTCAGCCTGGCCCAGCGCTTTCTGGACATGCACCTGGTGGGGCGGGACGTGACGGTGGACGCAAGCCTTCTGGGCATGGGCCGCACCCCGGGCAACCTGTGCATCGAGCTCATCGCCGACTACATGAACCGCAACTTCGGCAAGCAGTACGACATCGACCGCATGCTGGACGCCATCCAGGAGCACATCCTGCCCATCAAGGAAAAGAGCCCCTGGGGCTACTCCCCGGCCTACTTTTTGTCGGCCAAATACAATCTCCACCGCAACTACGCCGAGCATTTCCTGGACAAGGGCGACCTTTCCAACCGGGACATCAACCACCTGCTCAGCCGCATCGCCCCGGAGAAAAAGACCGCCTTTGACGCGGCCTACGCCGACGGCCTCTACGCCGCTTACAAGGACAACCGCATCGACGACACCGCCGACCGGGCCCGGCTGGCCAAGGCGCTGGCCGGCCGCAAGGTGCTGTGCCTCGCCCCCGGCGGCACCCTGAACACCCACCGGGCCGAGGTGGAGGACTTCATCGCCCGGGAGGCCCCGGTGGTGATCGCGGCCAACTTCGCGCCGGAGGACATCAGGGCGGACTTTGCCTTCTTCTCCAGCGGCAAGCGGTTCGACAAACTCACCGCCTTCCCCTGCCCGGTGATCTGCACCTCCAACCTGGAGGGCAATGCGGACTACCGCCTGGACTACAACAGCCTGGCGGGGGCCTTCACCATGGGGGCCAACAGCCTCATCATGCTGCTGCGGCTGCTGGCGCAGCTGGGCGTTGCGGAGGTGGCCCTGGCGGGGGCGGACGGCTATGAGCCGGGCAGCGAGAACTACTGCGACCCCCGGATGAAAAACCACACCCCCCGGGGCACCGACTACAACCGGGCTATGGCCGGAGCCATCGCCGCCAGTGGCCTGGGCGTGACCTTCGTCACCCCCAGCCACTACCGGAAAGGATGACCTGATGGACGACATTCGACTGCTGGTGCTGGACGTGGACGGCACCCTCACCGACGGCGGGCTGTACCTGGATTCCGCCGGGGGCGAGACCAAGAAGTTCTCGGTGCGAGACGGGGCGGGCCTGGCCCTGGCCCGGGCGGCGGGCATCCGGGTGATGATCCTCACCGGCCGGGAGAGCGTGCCGGTGCGCCGCCGGGCCGAGGAACTGCACCTTGATTTCTGCGTGCA
This sequence comes from Candidatus Allofournierella merdavium, assembly GCF_944382735.1. Classification (NCBI taxonomy): domain Bacteria; kingdom Bacillati; phylum Bacillota; class Clostridia; order Eubacteriales; family Oscillospiraceae; genus Allofournierella; species Candidatus Allofournierella merdavium. The sequence goes on from NZ_CALWND010000005.1 coordinate 24,970, forward strand.
GAACTGCAAGGACAAAGCGGCGTATCTGGCGGCCTTTCTGAAGGAACAGGGCCTTGCCAAACACCAGGCGGCCTATGTGGGCGACGACTGGAACGACCTGGCCGCCATGGAACTGGCGGGCTTTGTGGCCTGCCCCGCCGACGCCGACGAACTGGTGCGCCGCCGGGCGGACTTTGTCAGCCCCCGCAAAGGGGGCGAGGGCGCCGTGCGGGACGCCGTGGTCCACATCCTGCGCCGGCAGGGCCGCTTTGAGGCGCTGCTGGAACAGGTGTACGGCGCCCGTGCCTGACCGCCACAAAAACAGCCGGGAGGCAACGGGATGCAGAACATTCTGAACTTTTGCAACAAACACAGGCGGGCGCTCACCGGCGCGCTGCTCTGCTTCGTGCTGTTCGCGGTGTTCGCCGCCGTCTGGCTCACCCACATCCGGGGCCAGGGCGACAAGAGCAGCAGCTGGGCCATCAACGACCAGTTCCACAGCTTCATCCCCATCGAAGAGCAGATGGAGCAGCGCTTTACCTGCGACCGGGACCTGCTGGCGCTGAGCCTGGTGCTGGCCGCCGAGGACGTGGACACGCCCCCCGAGGGGGATCTGGAACTGGTGCTCACCGACAGCGCCACCGGTGAGGAACTGGCCCGCTCCACCGGGGACATGCGCTACATCTACAACGGGTGGGACAACTACTACACCACCCTGGGGCTGGACCGGTTCGTGGAAAACCCGGGCCAGACCGCGGAGTACACCCTGACCCTGATCCCCCACTACACCGGCGAGGGCCGGCTGTGCGTGGGCTACGAGGCGGGCGGCATGCCCGCCGGCGTGGCCCTGACGGTGGACGGCGAAGCGGTGGACGGCACCGTGGCGCTGCTGGGCACCGAGGCCCGGGTGGGCGGCTTTCTAACCAAATTCTACTGGGTGTTCGCCGCGGGCTGCATCGCCACGGCGGCCCTGGGCTGGTGGCTGTACTGCCGCGGCGCGGCGCTGCACCGGCTGGTGTTCTGCGGCGTGCTGCTGCTGGGCTTTTTGTTCAACGTGCTGCTGCCGCCCTACGCCGCGCCGGATGAGAAGTATCACATCAACCAGAGTTTCACCCTGGTCAGCACCATCTACAACCCCCACCTGCCGGTGGCTCAAAGCCACATCCGGGACACCCTGCGCCGCCCCTCCGACCAGGACGCCCTCATCCAGGTGGACGAGACCACCGTCTTTACCTGGCAGCACATCGTCAGGGTGCTGGGCCGGCCCAACACCGACCCCACCGGCTACACCCAGGACTTTCCCGAGTACCAGGTGGACAGCAGCTACACCCTCTACTGGATCAGCGGCCTGGGGGTGCTCGTGGGCTTCTGGCTGCATCTGGGCTTTGCCGCCACCCTGTACCTGGGGCGGCTGGCGAACCTGGCCTTTTTCGCCTTCCTCTCCGCCTGGGCAGTGAAGCGCGCGCCGGTGGCGAAACCGGTGTTCGCCACGGCGGCGCTGCTGCCCATGACGCTGCATCTGGCCGCCTCCTACAGCCGGGATTCCAACCTTCTGGCGCTGTGCTTTTTCTTCAGCGCCCTGCTGCTGGATCTGGCCTTCGGCCCCCGGGAGCGCATCGGCTGGAAGCAGCTGGTGCTGCCGGTGGTGCTGGCGGTGCTGATCGTGCCCAGCAAGGTGGTGTATCTGCCGCTGGCGGCGCTGATCCTGCTGATCCCGGCGGCGCGGCTGGGCCGCTTTTCCCGCTGGATCAAGGGCGGCTTTCTGGCGGTGTGCGCCGCGGCCTTTTTGCTGAATTCCGGCGCGGCCGTCGCCCTCACCAACTTCACCCAGACCAGCGGCACCGCGGCCGCCGGCGCGGCCAGTCTCATCGCCCAGGAGCAGGCCCTCTCCCAGGAGGAGCCGGCCCCGGCCGCGCCGGGCGAAAGCGCGCCGGAAACACCCGCTTCAGAGCCGCAGAGTGAGAGCGCCCCTGCGACCTCCGTGCCGCAGGCACAGGGCGAGAGCGTGCCGGAACAGCCCGCCACCGCCGCCCCGGGCGGAGGCGGCGCGGTGCAGACCGACGCCAACAGCATGTCCACCGAGGAGGACCTCACCTGCTACACCCTGCCCTACATCCTCTCGCACCCGCTGGACACCTTTGAGCTGTGCGTCCGGTCGGTGGTGGAGGAGGGCGACCACTACCTGAGCACGCTGGTGGGCGGCACGCTGGGCTATTTCGGGCTGGACAAACCGCTGGACCTGGCCTGGGGCTGGGTGCTGGCGCTCTACGCCCTGCTGGCGCTGGCCTGGCTTTGCCCCGACGGCGGCGCCATGCCGCTGCCGGCCCGCTGGGGGACGCTGGCGGCGGGCCTTTGCTGCTGCGGCCTGGCGGTGCTGGGCTGCATCTCCTGGACCCCCACCTACTACGACACCATCTACGGCTTCCAGGGCCGCTATTTCCTGCCGGTGCTGCCGCTGCTTTTGCTGGTGCGGCCCCGGGCGCTGTGCCTTGCCGGCGACTGCCGCCGCGGGCTGGTGATGGCGGCGGTGCTGGTGGACATCGGCGTTCTTTTGAACGTGTTCCTGGCCGTGGTGGCCCGATAACAACCGATCCGAGGATTTAGTCTATGCAGGATTACAGAGCCATCCCGGTCATCATCCCCAGCCTGGAGCCGGACGAGCGGCTGCCCCGGCTGCTGGCGGAGATGAGAGAGGCCGGCATCGAGAACATCGTGCTGGTGGACGACGGCAGCGGGCCGGACTACGCCCCTGTTTTTGAGCGCGCGCAGCGGGAATTCGGCTGCACGGTGCTGCGCCACGCGGTGAACCTGGGCAAGGGGCGGGCCCTCAAGACCGCCTTCAACCACTGCCTGAACACCTGGCCAAACGCCCCCGGCGCCATCACCGCCGACTCCGACGGCCAGCACTCGGCGGCGGACATCCTCCGCTTCATGGAGGAACTGGCCGCCCACCCGGACAGCCTGCTGCTGGGCTGCCGCAACTTTGACGATGCGGGCGTGCCCTTCAACAGCCGCTGGGGCAACAAGATCACCTGTTTCATGTTCAAAGCCCTGTGCGGGGTGTCGGTGAGCGACACCCAGACCGGCCTGCGGGGCATCCCCACCGCTTTCATGGCGCGGCTGATGAACGTGCCGGGCGAGCGGTTCGAGTTCGAGAGCAACATGCTCATCGAAACGCGGGACCGCCTGCCCATCCGGGAACTGTCCATCCAGACCATCTACGACTCGAAGGAGAACCACTCCTCCCACTTCCATCCCCTGCGGGACTCCGCCCGCATCTACGCCATCTTCGGGCGGTTCCTCTTCGCCAGTATGTCCGCCAGCGTGCTGGACCTGGCGCTGTTCTCGCTGTTCCTGCTGCTGCTGAGCCCGCTGTTCGCCGGGCGCACCCAGGCGGTGTTCTTCTGCACCGCCCTGGCCCGGCTGCTCTCCGCCAGCTACAACTATTACATCAATCACCGGGTGGTGTTTCACAGCCAGGCCGACCACCGGCGGGCGGCGATGCGCTATGTGCTGCTGGCAACGGTGCAGATGCTGGCCAGCGCCGGACTGGTGAGCCTTGCCACCTCCCTGCTCTGCCCTCCGGGCGGCTGGGAGATCCTGATCAAGGCGGTGGTGGACATCGTTCTGTTCTTCGTCAGCTTCCAGATCCAGCGGGAATTTGTCTACAAGAAAAAGGCCTGACGGCCCGAAAGGAGGCGGGCGGCGGTGACCCTCTGCTTTTTCTCGGCCCAGTACCTGCCCACCGTGGGCGGGGTGGAGCGATACACCTACAACCTGGCCCGCCGGGTGGTGCGGGCCGGCCACGCCGCGCTGGTGGTCACCAGCGCCCTGCCCGGCCTGCCTGACCACGAGACCGACGCCGAGGGCATCGAGATCCTGCGGCTGCCGGTGTGGCCGCTGATGCACGGCCGCTTTCCCGTGCTGCGCCCCGGGCGGGACTTTGCCCGGCTGGAAAAACTGCTCTGGGGGCGGAAGATCGACTTCTGCCTCATCAACACCCGCTTTTATGTCAGCAGCCTCTACGCCGCCCGCCAGTGCGCCCGGCGGGGCATCCCGGCCATCGTGGTGGACCACTCCACCGGCCACCTGCCCATGGGCAGCGGGCCGCTGCGGGCGGCGGGCGAGATCTATGAGCATCTGGCCGCGGCGGTGCTCAGGCACTACAAGATGCGCTTTTACGGAGTGAGCCGGGCGGTGTGCCGGTGGCTGGAACACTTCGGCATCGAGGCCGAGGGCCAGCTGTACAACGCGGTGGACCCCGCCGAGGTGCGGGCGCTGGCCCACGCCCCCGACGCGGCGGACTGGCGGGCAGAACTGGGGCTTGCCCCCGACGCGCCGCTGGTGGCCTTCGTGGGGCGCGTCATCCCCGAAAAAGGGGTGGCGGAGCTGATCGAGGCGTTCACCGCCGCCGCCGTGCCCGGCGCGGCGCTGGCGGTGGCGGGGGACGGGCCGCTGCTGGCCGACCTGCAAAAAAACTGCCCGCCCCGGGTGCATCTGCTGGGGGCGGTGCCCTATCCGAAGGCGATGCAGCTGCTGGCCCAAAGCCAGGTCTACTGCCTGCCCACCTACTACGCCGAGGGCTTCCCCACCACCTTTCTGGAGGCGGCGGCCTGCGGCTGCCCCATCGTGACCACCCGTACCGGCGGCAGCGACGAACTGCTGGCGGACGACAGCTTCGGCATCCAGCTGGACTCGGCCGATCCCGGCCCGCTGGCGGCGGCTCTGCGCAAGGCGCTCACCGACGAACATTGGCGGCGCGCCGCCGCCGCCCGCACCGCCGCCCGGCTGGAGGAGCACTTCACCTGGGACGCGGTGTGCGAAAAACTTCTGGCGCTGGCCCACAGCGCCCAAAACTGACAGAAAGCGAACGGGAGAGTATGGCAAAATTATTGATCGTGATCCCCGCGTACAACGAGGAAGCCAACATCGTGCGGGTGGTGGAAAATCTGATCGAGCACTACCCCCAATACGACTATGTGGTGGTGAACGACGGCAGCCGGGACCACACCGCGGCCCTGTGCCGTCAGCACGATTTTCACCTGATCGACCTGCCGGTGAACCTGGGCCTGGCGGGGGCCTTTCAGACGGGCCTTCGCTACGCCGCCGAAAACGGCTACGACTGCGCGCTGCAGTTCGACGCCGACGGCCAGCATCTGCCCCGGTACATCGCTCCCATGCTGAAGGAACTGGAGGGAGGGGCGGACATCGTGATCGGCAGCCGGTTCGTCACGGTGAAAAAGCCCAAAAGCCTGCGGATGGCCGGCAGCTACCTCATCAGCTGGGCCATCCGGCTGACCACCGGCAAGGCCATCTGCGACCCCACCAGCGGGATGCGGATGTTCAACCGCAAGATGCTGGAGGAGTTCGCCGCCAACCTCAACTACGCTCCCGAGCCGGACACCATCAGCTACCTCATCAAGAACGGGGCGGTGGTGAAGGAGCTGCAGGTGGAGATGGGCGAGCGCACCGCCGGCACCAGCTACCTGAACTTCGCCCGCGCGGTGGAATACATGATCAAGATGGGCCTGTCCATCCTGCTCATCCAGTGGTTCCGCAAGCGGGACACCCTCACCCCCTACACCGAAAGGAGCCTGTGATATGCTGGACTATCCCCTCTCGCTGCGGCTGCTGCTGGTGCTGGGCAGCCTGCTGACACTGGTGTTCGTGCTGGGGCGCATCCGCCGCGCAAAAATGCAGATTGAGGACAGCATCTTCTGGTTCGTCTTTTCCGGTCTGCTGCTGCTTTTGAGCATCTTCCCCGAACTGGCTTACTGGACCGCACGCACGCTGGGGGTGCAGGCCCCCATCAACGTGGTGTATCTGGCCATCATCTTCCTGCTCATCCTGAAGGTGTTCTTCATGAGCCTGCGCATCAGCCAGATGGACTCCAAGCTGAAGATCCTCACCCAAAAGGTAGCCCTCAACGAGGAGAAGATCGAGCGCAGCCACCAGGACCGGTGAGCCCCGGCAGGGCCATTTGTCAAACCGCGCGGGCTGTGGTATAATAAACTGAAAACCACCTGCGGCGTCCGCCGGGCGCCGCGTTATGACGGAAACGGAGGGTCCACACAACCATGGCATACACCCCGAAACTCACCTACAAGGGCCGCCCGCTGGTGCGTTGCGGCAACGAGATCTACTATGGCAGCCTCGCCGACCCCTATGTGGTGTTCATGCAGGTGCTCACCACCAAGGAGGAGAACGGCATCACCGTGGCCGACAAGCTGCATGTGATGCTGATGAGCACCGACGCCACCAAGCCCCTGCCCGAGCGGGTGATCAAGCAGAGTTCCAAGACCGGCCTGTACACCGCGCTGGAAGTGGGCGGCATGTGGCTGGAGCGGGCGCTGAAGGAAGCGGCCGCCGCCAAAAAGTAAGTTTTGCGACACGATAAAAGGCCCCGGACCATTCGGTCCGGGGCCTTTTGCCGCGGCGGGGCCCCTCAGGCCTCCGCCACCGACACCAGGTATTTGAAGATCTGCAGTTTGTTCTCCTCGTAGAGGCCCATCTCCTCGTAGAGGTTTTTATAGTAAGCGAAAAGGCTGGCCTTCACCGAAAGGATCTTGAAGGTGTTGCGCAGCGTCACCTGGGTGGCCACAAGGCTCTGGGGATTTTTCACATAATAATACACCGGTTCGCCCAGCGCGTAAAAGCGGGCGGCGTAGCGGATGTATTCCAGATTGAACAGCAGATCCTCGCTCCAGCGCAGTTCCTCGCTGCACTGGATGTCGTGGCTTTGCACCAGATCCCGCCGGTAGAGCTTGTTCCACATCACCCCGTAATAGAAGCTGGCGGGCTCCTTCATCAGCCCCTTCGCAAAGGCGTGCTTGTCGTAAAATCCCTTTTCCAGGAACCCGAACTGCTGGATGGTCTGGTAGCTGTCTTCCTCCTTCGCGAAGAGGGGCTTTGTCTGTTCCACCCGGTAGTAGGGCGCGATGACCAGGTCGGTCTGGTTGGCCTCGGCGGCCTCCACCAGCAGGCGGGTGGCCTCGGGGGCCAGATAATCGTCGCTGTCGGCAAACTGCAGGTACTTGCCGGTGGCCATCTCCATGCCCAGGTTGCGGGTGGCGGACACGCCGCTGTTGGCCTTGTCGATGAGCAGGATGCGTTTGTCCACCCGGGCGTACATCTCGCAGACGCGCAGGCTCACATCCTTGGAGCCGTCGTTGACGATGATGATCTCCAGGTTTTCATAACTCTGCCGCCGGATGCTCTCGATGCAGCGGGCAATGTGGCTGCCGGCGTTGTACACCGGCACGATCACGCTGACCAGGGGCTGTTCCACAAAGACTCCTCCTTCACATTGCAAAAGGCGCCCCGCCGGGCGTCAACTCTCCTCCGCCGGCGGCTCCAGCAGGGCCGCGGCCGCCAGCAGCAGCAAAAACGGGGTGAAATTGAAGGCGTAGCGGGCTTTGGTCTCCCACAGGCTCAAAAAGAGGATGAGGCCGGTGACGCTCACCCCCGCCAGCATCCGCGGCCCGCCCACGGGCCGGCGCACCGCCCGCGCCGCGCCCGCCAGCACCAGCAGCTGCACCATGAAAAGGTACGCCTGGCAGTAATAGACCAGGGGCATGTAGCCCGGCTGGCCCTCCAGGATAAAGGCGTGGGTCCAGTTGGCCCGCTGGGGGGTGGCCAGAAATTCCTCGGCGTTGTACAGGCCGTCGCCCCAGGTGATCACCGCCTTGCGGGTCACAAACTCCCCCAGCTCCAGCGGCGAGTAGGCGGCGTAGTTGGCCGTGATCCGCCGATTCAGAAGTGTTTTGCGCTCGGCCACGGTGTCCACCGACATGGCGGCTTCATAATCTTCTTGCGAGTAGTTGCCGTCGTCGTGGCTGCCGTAACAGAACCACAGCTGCACCGGCAGGGCCAGGGCCTCCTCGTCGGTCCAGTCGATGAGCCAGGCCCGCTGCCACAGGCGGTAGCCCCCCGCCAGCAGGCCGAAGGCCGCCAGCAGAGCCGCCAGCGACGCCAGCGCCCGCCGGGGGTTGGTCTGCAGGAAAAACTGGATGGCCAGCGCCACGGCGATCACCACCACGCTGCCCTTCACCGCGTAGCCGAAAAACACCGCCGCCCCCGCCCCCGCGGCCAGCGCAAGCCGTCGGGCCGGGCGCGCCTCCCGCCTCCATCTTTCAAAGGCCAGCAGCGCCAGCAGGCCGAAGGGCATGGAGAGGGTGTCGGAATAAAAACAGGGGCTGTAAAGCCAGAAGGGCGCGAAGGCCGCGCAGAGCAGAAAGGTGAGGGCCACCGCCGCGTTGGTCTTCAGGATGCGCCGGGCCAGCAAACACAAAAGGGCCACCGAGGCCAGCAGCGCCAGCACGTTGAGGGCGATGCCCGGGGCCACACCCGTGAGGGAGGCGTCCGGCGCAAGGCCAAACAGGCCCGCCAGCCAGTACCAGCCGCCCAGCAAAAGGGCCAGGCCCAGGTTGTTGTTGCAGACGATGTAGTAGCCGCTCCACACGCTGAAGCGGCCGTGGGCCAAAAGGTCGGGCAGGCTTTCCAGCACCACCGCCTGGTCCATGATGGGCACCTCGGCCAGCAGCCAGGCCATCGCCGCGAACGCCGCGGCATAGAGGGCGAAGGCGGTGTAAAACACCGCCCGCCAGCGCCGCTGCGAAAGGCCGTTGAGCCGGGGCAGCACCCATCTGGAGAGGGCCCAGGCCCCCGCCGCCAGCACCGCCCCCACGGCAAGCGCCGCCGGGCCGTTGTGCCGCCAGCGGAAAACGCTGTTCAGGACGATCCAGCCCCAGACCAGGCAAAAGCCCGCCCAGAACAGCTGCTTCAGCCGTTTTTGCACCGCGCCCCCTCCTTCTGTGTCTTATTTTTGTATTATACCATATCCGCCGCCGCCTTAAAAGCCCTTGCGCCGGAACGAAACGGCGGCAAAAAAAGAGCCGCCGGAAAGCCCGGCGGCTCAGGGATGGGACGTCGTCTTTTGCTCAGGACACCTGCAGCAGGCCCTCGGTACCGTCGTCGGTGAAGAGTTCCTCCCGGGGCACAAAATAGATGAACTCGCTGCCCGCATAGGTCAGCACGCCCCGCTGGCCGGGGAAAAGCTGCCGGGCCAGGTGTTCCGGCACCGTGAGAGCGATCTCCTGCCCGCGGGCCACAAAGGTGACCGGCACCCGGTCCGCGCCGGCTGCCCCCACCCGTTTCACCGTGGCCATCAGGCTGACCTCTCCCTTCGCGGGGCGGCGGAACCTGCGCCCCCACACACCGATCAGACCAATTGCCGCAAGGGCCATCACCAGGCCCGGAATGATCCACATCCACCGCATTGAACACCCCTCCTCAGGAATGGTTTGTTTGTATCTTATAGACGATTGGCGCAGGTGTTTTATTTCACATTTTATGAGCGTTCCTGAAAAAAATTCCGGCGGGGCGTCCCCGGCCTCCCACAGGCCGGCGCGCCCCGCCGGTTTTTGCGCTCCCGCGCGGTCAGTCGCTGAACAGTTTCTGCTTGTTGTGCATGTACACGCTGGCCACCAGCCCCACGCAGAGATACATCATCAGGGCGCTGGTGCCCCCCGCCGAGAAGAAGGGCAGGGTCACGCCGATCACCGGCAGCAGCGACAGGTTCATGCCCAGGTTGATGATGATCTGCCAGGCGATAGCGGCAAACACCCCGGTGCAGATGTAGGTGCCGATGCGGTCCTCGCTGCGCAGGCCGGTGGTGAGGGTGCGGATGGCGATGAAGAACAGCGCCCCCAGCACCACGACACACCCCACAAAGCCGATGCACTCGGCCAGATAGCTGAACATGAAGTCGTCCTGGGCGTTGATCACCGAGTAGTGGTCGTCGGTGAAAAAGCCCCGGCCGAAGATCTGCCCCGAACCGATGGCCGTCATGCCGCCCAGCTGCTGACGGGCGATGTCCGGGTACTGGTCGGGGTAGAGCAGGGCCATGATGCGGTCCACCTGATAGCCCTTGAGCACATCGGGGAAAAAGCCGATGATCAGCGACAGGCCGGTGACGCCCAGCGCCAGCGCCGAGAGGATGTATTTCCAGGACAGCCCCGCCGCGAAGAGCATCATGCAGCCGATGGTGCCAAAGACGATGGCGGTGCCGTCGTCGCCCTGGATGTGCACCACCGCCACGGTGGCCAGGATGTGCGCCAGCAGCTTTGCCAGGGTCTTGGGCTCGTTGATCTGTTCGCGCACGTTGTCCAGGTGCATGGCGAAGGTGAGGATGAAGCTGATCTTGGCCAGCTCGGTGGGCTGTAGGCTCAGAGGGCCCAGGCGGATCCAGCTGTAGTTGTCGGTGCCCTCGGGGTGCCAGCCGAATTGCAGCGGGCCGACCTGCAGCCGGGTGAGGGTGAGCAGCACCAGCGTCCAGGTGCCCACCACATGCACCGGCCAGATGCGGGCCAGGCTGCGGTAGTCGATGCAGGAGAGCACGATGGCGCACACCAGGCCCAGAAGGCTGGCCACCCCCTGCACAAAGGCGTTGCGGTAGCTGCCAAGGCCGGTGATGGAGCCGTCGAAGGCGTCCCGCGCGAAGCCCCCCGCCGCCTGCCCCAGGCTGATCAGGGTGATGACGCTGAGCACCGAGCAGAACACGCAGGTGATAAAATAGGCCCGGTCGGTGGCCTTGAGGTATTGCCGGATGACCTTGAACACCATCCGCACCCCCTTTCAGGAATTGGTCGTTGTTTTATTATATCCCACCGGGCGGGTTCTGGCAATCATTTTCCCCCTGCCCGGCGCGGCCCGCCTTTTTTTTGCAGCGGGCGGGCAAATATGCTATAATGGCACCAGTGCGGGCGGCGCGGTGTTTTTGCCGCCCGCCGGGACGAAAAAACGCGGGAGGATGGACCGCCGATGCTCTTTTCAAGCCTTGTCTTTCTTTGGATCTTTTTGCCGGTGGTGCTGGTGGCCTACCGCCTTGTGCCCGGCCGGGGCAAAAACGCCCTGCTGCTGGCGGCGAGCCTGTTTTTCTATGCCTGGGGCGAGCCGGTGTATATCCTTTTGATGCTGGGCTCCATCACCCTGAACTATCTGGGCGGGCTGGCCCTGGCGCCCCTTTCCGGCCGCCGCCGGGCGCTGGTGCTGGCGGCGGTGGTGGCGGCGAACCTTTTGCTGCTGGGCTACTACAAATACTACGGCTTTGCCGCCGACACCCTGGCCTCGGTATTCGGCCGGCCGCTGCTGCCCGCCCGGGAGATCGCCCTGCCCCTGGGCATCAGCTTTTACACCTTCCAGGCCATGAGTTACGTCATCGACCTCTACCGCAGAAAGATCGAGCCCCAGAAAAACTGGTTTTTGCTGGCGCTCTACATCACCTTCTTCCCGCAGCTGGTGGCGGGGCCCATCGTGCGCTACACCGACGTGGAGGCCCAGCTGCGCCGCCGCGAGACCACGGCGGAGGGCTTTGCCTTCGGCGCAAAGCGGTTTTTGTACGGCCTGGCCAAAAAGGTGATCCTGGCCAACTGCTTTGCCGCCAAGGCGGACGAGGTGTTCGCCCTCGACCCCTCCCAGGTGGGCACGGCGCTGGCCTGGCTGGGGGCGCTGTACTACGGGCTGCAGATCTACTACGACTTTTCCGGCTACTCCGACATGGCCATCGGTCTCGGGGCCATGTTCGGCTTCACCTTCCCCGAAAACTTCGACTACCCCTATCTCTCGGCCAGCATCGGCGAGTTCTGGCGGCGCTGGCACATGACCCTCTCCAGCTGGTTCAAGGAATACCTGTACATCCCCCTGGGCGGCAACCGCAAGGGGCAGCTGCGCACCCTCTTCAACGTCTGCGTGGTGTTCCTGGCCACCGGCCTGTGGCACGGCGCCAGCTGGCAGTTCGTGGCCTGGGGCGCCTGGTACGCCCTGTTGCAGGTGCTGGAGCGCACGGTGCTCAAAAAGCCGCTGGCGGCCCTGCCAAAGCCCCTGGCCCGGGCATACACCCTTTTGTGCGTGCTGTTCGGCTGGGTGATCTTCCGGGCGCCGGGCCTCAAGGCCGGGCTGCTGTGGCTGAAGGCCATGGTCATACCGGCGGCGGGCTTTGCCGCCTGGCCGGTGAGCCGCTACGTCGACGGGCGCACCCTGGTGCTGCTGGCGGCGGGCCTTGTGCTCTGCGGCCCGGCCCAGACGCTGTGGCCCCGCTTCAAGGCCGCCCTCTATGACCGGCAGCCCGCCGGCCGGGCCCAGACCGCGGCTCTGCTGGCGCTGGGCTTTGCCTGCCTGGTGCTGCTGGTGAGCGGCACCTACAACCCCTTCATCTATTTCCGCTTTTAAAAGGAGGCGAGCCCCATGTCTGACCAGAATAAAAGCCGCCGGGGCTGCCCCCGGGCGCTCATCGCCGGCTTCGCCCTGCTGCTGGTGGGGCCGGGCCTTCTCTGGCCGCTGGCGCGGCGGCTGTGCGACACCACCAACTACGAGAACCGCACCCTGGCCGCCTTCCCCACCCTGGAGGCGGGGGTGGACGGCTGGCCCGCCGCCTTTGAGGAGTGGCTGGGGGACCACGCCCCCTTCCGCAACCAGTTCCTCACCCTCAAGGCCGGCGCCGACCGGCTGGTGGGCACGCTGGACTCCACCAACGTGCTGCTGGGCAAGGAGGGGTGGCTCTTTTTGAAGGATGTGTCCGACTCGAAAAGCCTCTCCGACTACCAGGGCCTCACCGCCTACAGCCCGGAACAGACGCAGGCCATGGCCGACGCCCTCACGGCGCTGAACGCCGTTCTCTCGGGGAAGGGCAGCCGGCTGGTGCTGCTCTTCGCCCCCGCCAAGGAAGGGGTGTACAGCCGCTATATGCCCGCCAGCGTGCCGGTGGTGAGCCGGCCCACCCGGGTGGAGGCGCTGGCCGACTCCCTCGCGGCCACCGGCGTGCCGGTGCTGTTCCCGCTGGAGGAACTGGCGGCGGCCTCGCTGGAGCGGCAGGTCTACTATAAATATGACACCCACTGGAACCAGGCCGGGGCCTGGCTGGCGGCCCAGAAGACGCTGGAAGCGCTGGACAGGCCCTTCGCCGACGCCTGGCCGGAGATGGCCCCCGACCCGGAAAAGGCCCCCCTCACCGACCTTGCCAACATGTGCGGCAGCTGGGCCTTTTGCACCGACGACGTGTACTGGGCGCTGGACGCCGAGCCCGCCGCCTGCACCCTGTGGGAGGCGGGGGGCGAGATCGCCCGCTACGCCGGCGAAGGGCAGGGCAGCCTGCTTCTCGCGCGGGACAGCTTTGGCGAGGCGCTGGCCCCCTGGCTGGCCCAGGGCTTTGGGACCACGGCGGTGTTCCACGGCAACCAGATGCAGCCCGAGACGCTGCTGGCCTGGCAGCCCGAGGTGCCGGACGTGGTGGTGCTGGAGGTGGCCGAGCGCTTTGCCGACAACCTGCCCGGCCGGCTGGAAGCCCTGCGGCAGTGGGCCGAGGCGGCGGGCTGAGCCGTGCCGGTTGCACCTTTTTCCCGCGTGCTGTATAATAGGCCGCGGACTTTGACGAACCAGCCCGAAAGGAGGGGCCGCCCATGGCCGAATACATCACCCGCAGCCGCGCCGAGACGGTGGCGCTGGGCAAACGCCTGGCGCAGCGTCTGGCGCCGGGCACTCTGGTCTGCTTTACCGGGGGGCTGGGGGCGGGCAAGACCGCCTTCACCGAGGGACTGGCGGAGGGCCTGGGCTGCACCGACCCGGTGAGCAGCCCCACCTTTGCCATCGTGAACTACTACCGGGGGCCACGGCCCCTGGCACACTTCGACCTCTACCGCATCACCAGCCGGGAGGACCTGGAGACCGCCGGCCTCTACGACTATCTGGACGAGGGGGCGGTGGTGGCCGCCGAGTGGAGCGAGAACTTTGCCGACCTGCTGGCGCTGGAGCACCCGGTGACGGTGGACATCCGCCACGCCGGCGGCGACGAGCGGGTCATCACCATCGAGGGGGTGCAGCTGTGATCACCTTTGGACTGGACAGCGCCGGCCGCACCGCCGCCGTGGCGCTGATGCGGGATGAGGAACTGCTCTACGAGGGGTTTCTCGCCGCGGGCCACACCCACAGCGAGGTGCTGATGGGGCTGGTGGACGCAGCGTTCCGGGCCACCGGCCTTTCCCCCGCCGACGTGGACCTGTGGGGGGTGTGCGCCGGGCCGGGCAGTTTCACCGGCCTGCGCATCGGCCTTGCCACGGTGAAGGGGCTGGCGCTGGTGCACGGCGCGCCCTGCGCCGCCGTGTCCACCCCGGAGGCGCTGGCCTTCGGCTGCCCGCCGGGCGAGGGCGCCGTGCTGGCGGCGCTGGACGCCCGCCGGGGCGAGGTGTACTGGGCTGCCTTTGATCTGGAACGCCATGCCCGCCTTGTGCCGGACGCCGCCGCGCCGGTGAAGGAACTGGCACAATTTGTGGAAAATTGCAAAAAGCCGCTCTTTTTTGTTGGTGACGGGGCCGCTCTGTGCTATAATGAATACGGCCGGGCGCCGGGGGTGCTGCCCTGTCCGCCCGCCCTGGGGCTTTGCCGGGGCGCGGGGGTCTGCCTTGCCGCCCGGGCGGCAAACCAGCGGGGCGAGGCCGTGCCCGCCGCCGCCCTTTCGCCCCGCTACCTGCGGCTGAGCCAGGCCGAGCGGGAGCGGGCCGCGCGGGGCCAGTCCCTGCGCCCGTAAACCAGAACGACGATCATTGGAGGATATTTTCAGATGTCTAAACCCATCGCCCTCGCCGCCGACCACGGCGGCTTTGAACTGAAAGAGGCCGTGCGCGCCCATCTGGACGAGATCGGCGTCGCCTACAAGGACTTCGGCAGCTTCGACGGCGCCTCCTGCGACTACCCCGACATGGCCGAGCCCGCCTGCCGGGCGGTGGTGGCGGGGGAATGCGACAAAGCGCTGCTCTTCTGCGGCACCGGCGTGGGCATCTCCATCAGCGCCAACAAGATCCACGGCATCCGGGCCTGCTGCTGCTCCGACGCCTTCAGCGCCGAGTACACCCGCCGCCACAACGACGCCAACGCCCTGTGCATGGGCGGCCGGGTGGTGGGGCCGGGCCTCGCCATCTACCTGGTGGACCTGTTTTTGAACACCCCCTTCGAGGGCGGCCGCCATCAGCGCCGGGTGGACAAAATCACCGCGCTGGAAGAGCGTGGCTGAATTATCAGGACGCAGAACGCGGGGGCTGCCCCGCGTTTTGACCATACATCAACCATTCTATCAGAACAAGGAGCGGTCAATATGAGCAAGGCACCCATGATTTTGGATCATCCCCTGGTACAGCACAAGGTCACCCTTCTGCGGGATAAGAACACCGGAACAAAGGAATTCAAGGAGCTGGTGGGCGAGATCGCCATGCTGCTTTGCTATGAGGCCACCCGCGAACTGCCCACCAAAGAGGTGGACGTGGAGACCCCCATCGCCGTGGCCAAGAGCCGGGTGCTGGCGGGCCGCAAGCAGGCCCTGGTGCCCATCCTGCGGGCGGGCCTGGGCATGGTGGACGGCATGCTGACCCTGCTGCCCGCCGCCAAGGTGGGCCACATCGGCATGTACCGCAACGAAGAGACCCTGGAGCCGGTGGAGTACTACTGCAAGCTGCCCAGCGACATCGCCGAGCGGGACGTCTTCCTGCTGGATCCCATGCTGGCCACCGGCGGCAGCGCCTGCGACGCCATCACCCAGCTCAAAAAGCGGGGCGCCCGCAGCATCAAGTTCCTGGCCATCATCGCCGCCCCCGAAGGGCTGGCGAAGGTGCACGCCCAGCACCCCGATGTGGACATCTATGTGGCCTCGCTGGATGAAAAGCTGAACGAAAACGGCTACATCGTGCCCGGCCTGGGCGACGCGGGCGACCGCATCTTCGGCACCAAGTGACCCCTTGTTTTATCTCCCGAAAGGAGGTGCTGGCCCTTGCGGCACCTTTTAAAAAGTCTGGTGATGACCCTGGTGGTGACCGCCGGCGCCCTGATGGCGCTGGCCATCCTGCTGAACTTCTCCTTTTTTGATGCCTGGGTCAACACCATCACCTTCTGGTGTATCATCGCCCTGATGGCCTGCATCTGGGTCGCCTTCGCGGCGGAGATCCTGGAGACGGTGCGCGCCCAAAAGCAGCGCAAGACCCGGGACGAGACCGTGGAAAAACTGCTGGACGCCGCCGCGCTGAACGAGGCGGACGACGAAGACGCCCCGCCTCCCCCTGCGGAGGACGCGCCCGCCGAGGCGGAGCCGCCCGCGCCTTTGGCGGAGGAACCGGCGCCGGCCCCCGCCGCGCCGGAGCCGCGCAAAAAAGCCGCTCCCCCGGCGGCAAAGAAACGGCCCCCCGCCCGCAAAAAAGCGCCGAAGGCGAAGGAGGACAAGCCGGCCGGCCGCGAAAAGGCCGACCGCCCCGAACAGGAGCCTGCCCTCCGGGAGGCCGCTGCGCAGGCGGAAAAACGCCCCGCCGGCCAGACGGCCGCCCCGGTGGAGGAAGCCCCCGCCGGCGGACAGGCCGCCCCGGGGGCCGGCGTTTCTGACGGGCCCGTGCCCGCTCCGCCGGCAAACGGCGCGGACTCTGCCCCGGCGCCCGCCGAGCCTGCCGTTTCCGCCCCGCCCCCTGAAAGCGCGCCCGAGCGCCCCGCCGCGCCCGCCGCGCCGGAGGCCGCAGGCCCCGAGCCGGCGCCCCCGAAAGCGCCTTTGCGGCTCACCCCCGCCCAGCGGGCCGAGCAGCAGCGGCTGGCCCAGGAGCAGAAACTGCGCCAGCTGCAGCAGGCCGCCCGCCAGAAACAGGCCGAGCGTGCCCGCCGGCTGGAGGAGGAGGATGCCCGCCAGCATCAAAAGCTGGCCGAGCTGCAGGCCGCCGCCGCCAAAAAGCATGGCGGCCATCTGCCCCCCGACGCGAAATGACAAAACAGCGCCCGGCTGTGTGTTACCACACAGCCGGGCGCTGTTTTTGCCGGCCTGCGATCAGTGGCGCACGGCGTTGTAGACGTGTTCCACCTCGGCGGGGTCCTCGCCGCAGATCTCCACAGGCTGCGAGAAGTCCAGATTCATCAGGCCCAGGATGCTCTTGGCGTCCGCCACGGCACCCTTCAGGTCCTGCACGCTGACCTCCCGCCGGCACTGGGCCGCAGCGGTCACGATGTTGTGCACCTGCTTGAAGCAGGTGACCTTGACAGGCTTGCTCATCATTGATCCCTCTTTTATACAGGCTGCCGATCGGGCGCTGCGCGGCACCGGGTGCCCGGCGTCCTCGGCCGCCGGACGCCGCCTTTCCCTGCGGTGTCCGGTTGGTGGTATTATAGCACACAAAAAATCCCTTTGTGCAATTTTGGAATCCATTTCTACCTGCTGAACGAAACCGGCTTTTCGCAAAGAAAATTTTTGGTCTATTTTGACCATAATTTTGCCCTTGTATTTGTCAAATCGCAACAAAAATCCATGCGTATGCCGCCCGTTGGCGCTGATTTTGGGCCTCGGCGCGGGCCGCGCCGTTTTTTTGTTGCAATGCGGTGGGATTTCTGCTATATATATTGCGAGGTGTTTTAGCCTCCAATTCACATTTGAAAGGTTTGATGATTTTTGGATACTCCTGGCCCCAGTATTTACATCGCAATGGTCCTTCTGGTCGTCTGCTCGGCGTTTTTCTCCGCCAGTGAGACGGCGATCTCCTCGTTCAACAAGATCCGCATGCGCAGCAAGGCGGAGGACGGCAACAAGCGGGCAAAGATGGCCCTGAAGGTGGCGGAGGATTTCGACAAGACCATCTCCACCATCCTGATCGGCAACAACATCGTGAACATGGCCAGCGCCTCGCTGGCCACCGTGGTGGCCACCGCCCTGTGGGGCCCCACCAGCGGCCCGGCCATCGCCACCTTCGGCATGACGCTGCTGGTGCTGATCTTCGGCGAGATCCTGCCCAAGAGTTTCGCCAAGGACAATCCCGAGGCCTTTGCCATACAGGTGGCGGGGATCGTTGCGTTTTTGCGCACCCTCTTTTCGCCCGTGGTGTGGTTTTTCGTCAAACTCAAGCAGCTGCTCACCGGCCGGCGCACCGCCGGGCTGGAGCTGCAGCCCAGCGTGACCGAGGACGAACTGAAGACCATCATCGACACGGTGGAGGAGGAGGGCGTACTGGACAGCCAGGAGACCGAGATCATCCAGTCGGCCATCGAGTTTGACGATATCACCGTGCAGGAGATCCTGGTGCCCCGGGTGGACATGGTGGCGGTGGACGTGAACGCCCCCGTGGACGAGATCGTGAACACCGTGCTGGACAATTCCTTCACCCGCATCCCGGTGTATGAGGGGGACATCGACCACATCATCGGCATGCTGCACACCCGTGATCTGTTCGAGTGCATGGCGCGCCGCAAGGCCATCGACGTGCGCGGGCTGTGCCGCGAACTGCCCTTCGTTTACCGCACCAAGCGCATCAACGACCTGCTGGCGGAGTTCCGGCGGGACAAACAGCACATGGCCATCGTCACCGACGACTACGGCGGCACGCTGGGCCTGGTGACCATGGAGGACGTGCTGGAGGAACTGGTGGGCGAGATCTTCGACGAGACCGACAAGGTGCAGGTGCTGCCGGTGCAGCAGCTGGAGGAGCACCTGTTCCGGGTGGCGGGCGAGGCCAACATCTACGACGTGTTCGAGGAACTGGGCGTTTCCACCAAGGATTTTGACAGCGATTATTCCAGCGCCGCCGGCTGGGCGCTGGAGTGCCTGGAGCACATCCCCGCCCCCGGCGAGAGCTTTGATTTTGAAAACCTGCACGTCACCGTGGAGCAGGTGGAGGACAAACGCATCCTCTCCCTGCTGATCCGGCTGATGCCCCCGGAGAAGGCGCAGGAGTAAAAGAAGGTGCTTTGTGTGAGCGAATATTCCCTGCCCGCGCGTTACGTCCCCTGCCTGGGCCTCTACGACACCCAGAAGGCCATCGGCATCATCAAGCAGACCTTTGAGGTGAAGCTGTGCGCGGCGCTGCACCTCAAGCGGGTCACGGCGCCCCTGTTCGTGGACCCGGCCCTGGGCCTCAACGACGATCTGAACGGGGTGGAGCGCCCGGTGAGTTTCGACATCCCCGCCATCGGCGCCAGCGCCCAGGTGGTGCACAGCCTGGCCAAGTGGAAGCGGCTGGCGCTGCACCAGTACGGCTACCGGCCGGGCAACGGCCTGCTCACCGACATGAACGCCATCCGCCGGGATGAGGCGCTGGATAACCTCCACTCGGTGTATGTGGACCAGTGGGACTGGGAAAAGGTGATCGACGCCGGCCAGCGCGACCGGGCGTATCTCCACGCCACGGTGCAGAACATCGTCTACGCCATCAGCTCCACCCTGGACGAGTTGAAGTGGCAGTTCCCCCAGCTGACCGGCACGCTGGAGCGGGAGGTGACCTTCGTCACCAGTCAGGAACTGGAGGACCGCTGGCCCGACCTCTCCCCCAAGGAGCGGGAGAACGCCTTTGCCAAGGAGCACCGCACCATCTTCATCGAGCAGATCGGCGGCAAGCTGAAGAGCGGCAAGCCCCACGACGGCCGCGCGCCGGACTACGACGACTGGACGCTGAACGGCGACCTTTTGTTCTGGCACGAGCCGCTGCAGTGCGCGGTGGAGATCAGCAGCATGGGCATCCGGGTGGATCCGGCGGCCCTGGACCGGCAACTGACCCTGGCCGGCTGCGATGCGCGGCGGAACCTTGCCTTCCACAAGATGCTGCTGGCGGGCGAATTGCCCCTGACCATCGGCGGCGGCATCGGCCAGAGCCGGCTGTGCATGCTGCTGCTGGAAAAGGTGCATGTGGGCGAGGTGCAGGTGAGCCTGTGGGACGACGCCACCCGAACCGCCTGCGAAAAAGCGGGCGTGCCCCTGCTGTGACATACATACCACACGAAAAGCGCCGCCCCCGGCATTTGCCGGGGGCGGCGCTCTTTTTTGTTTGATTCAGTTGTTCAGGCCTTTCATGGTGAGGCTGATGCGCTTTTTCTTTAAGTCCACGTCCAGCACCTTCACCTTGACCACCTGGCCCACCTTCACCACCTCGCCGGGGTGGCGAACGAATTTGTCGCTGAGCTGGCTGATGTGAACAAGGCCGTCCTGGTGCACGCCGATGTCCACAAAGGCGCCGAAGTCGATGACGTTGCGCACGGTGCCGGAAAGCTCCATGCCGGGCTTCAGGTCCTCCATGCCCATCACGTCGGTGCGCAAGAGGGGCGGGGGCAGCTCGTCCCGCATATCCCGCCCGGGGCGCAAAAGCTCGGCGATGATGTCCTCCAGGGTCTCTTTGCCCGCGCCGGTCTCGGCGCAAAGGCGCTCAAAGCCGATGGCCCTGGCCCGCTGGGGCAGGGCCGCGATGGCTTGGGTGCCGATGTCCTGTTCCGAAAAATCGCACAGCTTCAGCAATGCCCGGGCCGCGGCGTAGCTCTCGGGGTGGACGGCGGTGGTGTCCAGCGGCTCCTTCGCGCCGGGCAGCCGCAGAAAGCCCGCGCACTGCTCAAAGGCCTTGGGCCCCAGGCCCTTCACCTTTTTCAGCTGGGCGCGGCTGGCAAAAGCGCCGTTTTCCTCCCGCCAGGCCACCACGTTTTTGGCGGTGGCGGCGGAGAGACCTGCCACCCGGCTCAAGAGGGGCGCGCTGGCGGTGTTCAGGTCCACCCCCACGGTGTTCACACAGTCCTCCACCACGCCGTCCAGCGCGGCGGCCAGCCGCTTTTGGGGCATGTCGTGCTGGTACTGGCCCACCCCCACGGCCTTGGGGTCGATCTTCACCAGCTCGGCCAGGGGGTCCTGCAGACGGCGGGCGATGGACACCGCGCTGCGCAGGTTCACGTCGAACTGGGGGAACTCCTTCGCGGCCAGCTCGCTGGCGGAGTAGACGCTGGCCCCCGCCTCGCTGACCACCATGTACTGCACGCCGCCGCCCAGCTCCCGGATGACCTCGGCGGCGAAGATCTCCGTCTCCTTGCCGGCGGTGCCGTTGCCGATGGCGATGATCTGCACCCCGTGCTTTTTGATGAGGGTCTTGATGGTGGCCTTGGCCTGCTCCACCCGCTTGAACTGGGGCACCGGGTAGACCACGGCGGTGTCCAGCACCTTGCCGGTGGCGTCCACCACCGCCACCTTGCATCCCATGCGGTAGCCGGGGTCGAGACCCATGGCCACCTTGCCCTTGATGGGCGGGGCCAGCAGCAGCTGGCGCAGGTTGTCGCCAAAGACCTGAATGGCGCCCTCGGCGGCCTGCTCGGTGAGGGCGGCGCGCACCTCCCGCTCAAGGCTGGGGTGGATGAGGCGGCTGTAGGCGTCCCGCACGGCCTCCTCCACCTGTTCGGCGGCGGGGCCGCGGCCTTTGACGAACATCTTGCAGCACAGCGCGGCGGCCCGCTCAGCGTCCACCTCCACGCTCACCTTCAAAAACTCCTCCCGCTCGCCCCGGTCCAGGGCCAGCACCCGGTGGCCGGCGATCTTGCTCACCGGCTGGGAGAAATCATAATACTGGGCGTAGACGCTGTCCTCCTCCTTGGCGGCCTCGCTCTTCACCAGCCCGAAGGCCCCGTAGAAGCGGCGCAGCTCCGCGCGCAGGGCCGCGTCGTCACTCACCCGCTCGGCGATGATGTCCCGCGCGCCGGCCAGGGCGGCCTCGGCGTCGGGCACCTCCTCATTGATATATTCTTCGGCAGCGGCGGCAACGTCCAGCTTCGGATCCTGGGCCAGCAGGGCATCGGCCAGCGGCTCCAGGCCCCGGACCCGGGCCACGCTGGCCCGGGTCTTGCGCTTGGGGCGGTAGGGGCGGTAGAGGTCCTCCACCTCCGCCAGGGTGGCGGCGTTCTCCAGCTTGGCGGAAAGTTCTTCGGTGAGGGCGCCCTGGGCCTCGATGGCGGTGCGCACCTCCTCCTTGCGCTTATCCAGCCCGCGCAGGTACTCCAGCCGGTCGGCCAGGGTGCGCAGCAGCTGGTCGTCCATGGCGCCGGTGGCCTCCTTGCGGTAGCGGGCGATGAAGGGGATGGTGTTGCCCGCGTCGATCAGTTCGATGGCGGCAGCCACATGGTTTTTCGGGGCGGAAAGTTCCGCCGCCAGTCGTTTTGCGTAGTTCATTCCGGTTCAATTCTCCTTGTGACAGATGGTTTTTGAGGCGGGCGCGCCCCAGGCGCGCCGCGCTTTGCGGCGGCGGTGCCAGAAAAGATACCCGGCGAAGAGCACCGTGCTCACACCGGCGGCAACGAGGCTCTGGTCCAGGCCGAAGGTGAAGTGGTCCAGGCGCAGCTCCACCGCGCCGGCGGGGATGCGCACGGCGCACAGGCCGCCGTCCACCTGTTCCACCGGCGTCTCTTCGCCGTTCACGGTGACGGAAAAGCCCGGGTCAAAGGGCACCGCCAGCAGCACCACCGTCTCCTGCTGCAGGTTGAAGCGGGCGGAGAGGCCCCGGCTGTCCAGGCTGACCTCGGCCGCGCCCTGGATCTGCCGGTCCACCACGTCCTGATGGTAGGCCTCTTTGGAAAAGCCGGTGAGCAGGTCCTCGGGCAGGGGCCGGAGCACATCCCCCCAGGCGGCGATCTGCTCGTCGGTGAGCACCATCGCCCGCAGCAGGAGGTTCGCCCGCTGGGCCTCCGGCACCCCCTCGAACTGTTCGGCGGTGACGTAGTACTGGTAGCCGTAGGCCATGGGCAGGGCATACCGGTTCTCGTAGACCGCCAGGCTGCCCTCGGTGCCCCAGTAGACCCAGTCGTCTCCCGCCTCCTTTTCAAAGTCGGCGGCGTTGGCCACCGGGGTGACGGTGTACTTCACCGCCAGCAGGCCCCGCAGGGCGTAGTCGTTCAGCTCCGGCTCGCTGCGCACGTCCCGCTTGACGCCGAACTGGGGGTAGAACTCCATGATGGAGGGAGCCACGGTGGAGTTGAAGAACTGCAGGCAGCTTTTGCCCATCCACAGCCCCACGTTGTCGTAGCACTCGTAGTCGTCGACGCGGTAGGCCCCCGCGGGCAGGGTCTCGCCCAGGGTGCGGGCGTCCACATACTGCTGGGTGCGCCAGCCGCTGTCGTTATTCCACTGGGCAAACTTGCCGATGGAGATGTGCACGATGCTGTAAAGGCAGCCGAAGGCCAGCACCCCGGCGGTGAGCCGCCGCGCCAGCAGCGGGCGGCGGCGGTACTGCACCCAGAGCAGCCAGAACACCGCCACCCCAAAGAGGGCAAACCCCAGGTTCAGCCAGAACTTTTCGGGATACTGGATGACGCCGATGTGCCACTCCTCGTCCTCCTTCACCGGCACGAAGGCAAAGGCGCAATAGGCCAGCAGCACCGCCACGGTGGGCCGCACGCCCTTTTTGAGGTCGATGTCCCCGTCCTCCAGCGCCTTCGCGCTGGCGGCGCACATCACCAGGATGGGCATGTACCACCAGCGGGCGTAGTAGCTGGAGTTCATGGCGTAAAAGGCCGAGTTGAGGGCGGGCACCAGCGCCATCACAAGGCAGGTGAACAGGATGCGGCGGAAGGCGGTCTTCCGGGTGCAGCGCAGGTAGGCGATGACCCCCGCCATGCTCATCAGCGGCAGGTAGGCGGTCATGCTGGTCCACTTGATGACCCCTTCGTCGAAGATCACCGGCATGTAGGGGCAGTCCGGCGGGAAGAAGAGGCTGTACAGGATGGCCGCGTACTGCTGGGTGCTGGAGTAGAGCAGAAAGCCGAAACCGCTGGCCGGGTCCACCGTGCGGGGATTCTGAGAAAGGCTCAGCAGCGCCGGCCAGGCCAGCACACAGCCCATGCCGCAGCCCAAAAGGCTCTCCGCCGCCAGCGCGCCGAAGGTCCTGCCGTTCCAGCAGTACACCCCGGAGGCCGTCATGCAGACAAAGTAGATGACCAAAAAGACGATCTGCCCGGCGAAGAAGAAATAGTTATTGAGCAGGTTCAGCGCCACCAGCACGGCAAAGGGGCCCCGGCGCTTTTGCAGCACCGCCTCGTCCAGCGTCCAGAGCAGGTAGGGGAACAGCGCCACCACGTCCACAAAGTGATTGAAGAACACGTTGTAGACCGTGAAGCCGGAGAAGGCGTAAAGGCAGCCCGCCAGCACCGCCAGGTTCGCGTCCTTCACCCAGCGGCGGGCCCAGAGGTACGCCCCGGCGCCCGCCACCGCGAACTTGAGCACCAGCATGGGCGCCATCAGAAAGGGCTGCCACGCGGCGGGAAAGAGCAGGGTGAACCAGAAGAAGGGGCTGCCGGCGAGATAGAAGGAGTAGCTGTTCCAGAAGTCGCTGCCCAGATCGGTGGCCCAGCTGAAGGTACCGCCGCCGCTCTTCAAAAACTCGTTGGCGTAGTAGTAAAAGGGGATCTGCTGGCTGTTGAAGTCGCCGGCGTAGAGGAAGATGCCTCTGTCCACGATGTAAAAGGGCAGAAACACCAGCGCCGCCGCCAGCGCGCACAGCCCGAAGGTGAGCCAGAATTTGTTCTGCTGTTTTGTGAGTGGCTGCATTGCCGTCCCTTCCCTTTTCAAAAATGCGCCCCCGCCCGGGGCAAAATATGCTATGATGATATTACACTGTGTTTGTGATGAGTTTATGGCAGGAACTGCCTTCAAGGAGGATTTTTATGAAAACCTACCCCTTCAACGCGCTGGTGAGCCGGATGAAGTACATCCGCCGGTGGAGCCTGATGCACGCGGCGCGCCCCGAGACCCTCAGCGAGCACACCGCCGAGACGGCCATTCTGGCTCACACCCTCTGCCTCATCGCCCGGGAGGTCACCGGCACGCCGGTGCGCCCCGAGACGGTGGCGGTGGCGGCCCTCTACCACGACGCGCCGGAGATCATGACCGGCGATATGCCCACCCCGGTGAAGTACAAAAACGAGCGGCTGCGCTCGGCCTACAAGGCGCTGGAGGAGGAGAGCGCCCGCCAGATGGCCCAGCTTCTGCCCCCGGCGCTGCGGGCGGAGATGGGCGGCTATCTCACCGGGCGCTGCCTTTCCGACGCGGAAAAGCGCATTTTAAAGGCGGCGGACCGCCTTTCCGCCCTCATCAAGTGCACCGAGGAGGTGCAGGCGGGCAACCGGGAGTTTTCCTCGGCGCTGGCCCAGCAGAAGGCGGCCCTCACCGAGATGCACTGCCCCGAGGCGGACTATTTTCTCGAGCATATGCTGCCCTGCTACACGCAGAACCTGGACGAACTCACCCGGGCCGAGACCGACTGAGCCTCACCGGTTGCCGGCGGCGTAGACCTTGTCGATGAGTTTGTCCACGTCCAGGAAGTGCTGCAGTTCGCAGCAGGCCCGGCGCAGCGCCGCGGCCCCCTTCAGGCCCTTCATGTAGTAGAGGGCCTGGCTGCGGGCCTGGGGCATGGCCACCCACTCCCCCTTTTCCTCGCACATCTCGTAAATCTGCCGGCGCATGGCGGCCATGCGCTCGCACAGGCCCGGGCGGGCGGGAAGTTCCTCCCCCGCCAGGGCGGCCTTTATCTCGGCAAAGAGCCAGGGGTCGCCCAGGGCCGCCCGGCCCACCATCACCCCGTCGCAGCCGGTGGCCTCGATCATGGCCAGGGCGTCGGCGGCGCTGGCGATGTCCCCGTTGCCGATCACCGGCACGGCCACCGCCGCCTTCACCGCGGCGATGATGTTCCAGTCCACGGTGCCGGGGGCATACATCTGCTCCCGGGTGCGGCCGTGGACGGCGACGGCCGCCGCCCCCGCCGCCTCGCAGGCCTTTGCCGCCTCCACCGCGGTGACATGCTCGGAGTCCCAGCCGGCGCGCATCTTCACCGTCACCGGCTTCCCGCCGCTGTGTTTCACCACCGCCTCGGTGATGCGGCCGCAGAGGTCGGGGTCCAGCAGCAGGCGGCTGCCCGCGCCGGAGGAGGTGATCTTCGGGGCGGGACAGCCCATGTTGATGTCGATGAAGTCAAACTCGTATGCCTGGATCAGCTGCGCGGCCTGGCCCATGGTCTCCGGCTCCGCGCCGAACAGCTGCACCCCGTAGGGGGCATCGCCCCCGCCGCCCGCGATGAGCCGGGCGCTTTTTTTATCCCCGAAGGTGAGAGCCTTGGCGCTCACCATCTCGCTGATGGTGTACACCGCCCCGTGGCGGGCGGCCATGGCGCGGCAGGCGGTGTCGGTGAAACCGGCCATGGGCGCGAGCGCCGCCCCCCGGCCGATAGGCAAACTGCCAAACTGCATAGACTACCTCTCTCGTGTGCAAACTCGGCTATTATTGTACCACAAACCGGGTGTTTGTGGTATACTTATAGGGCAACACCGAGCAATTTTCAGGAGGGCTTTCTTGCATGAAACTGCTGGTACTGGACGGCAACAGCATCGCCAACCGCGCCTTTTACGGCATCAAGCTGCTCACCACAAAAGATGGGCGGTACACCAACGCCATATACGGCTTTATGAACATCCTTCTGAACCTTCTGAAGGAGCAGAGCCCCGACGAGGTGGCGGTGGCCTTTGATTTGAAGGCCCCCACCTTCCGCCACAAGCGGTTCGACGGCTACAAGGCCACCCGCCACGGCATGCCGGAAGAACTGGCGGCCCAGATGCCGGTGCTGAAACAGCTGCTGGCAGACCTGGGTTTTGCCATGGTGAGCCTGGAGGGGTACGAGGCGGACGACCTGCTGGGCACCCTCTCCGCCGCCGCGGCCGCCCGGGGGGACGACTGCCTCATCGCTACCGGCGACCGGGACAGCCTGCAGCTGGTAAACGAACATGTGACGGTGCTGCTGGCCGCCACCCGGATGGGCCGCAGCGAGACGGTGGTAATGGACGAGGCCGCCGTGAAGGAAAAATACGGTGTGGAGCCCAAACAGCTCATCGAGGTGAAGAGCCTGATGGGCGACGCCTCCGACAACATCCCCGGTGTGCCGGGGGTGGGCGAAAAGACCGCCCTGGACCTCATCCGGCGCTTTGACAGCCTGGACGGGGTGTATGAACACATCGACGACAAGGCCGTAAAGCCCGGCGTGCGGGCAAAGCTGGCGGCGAACGAGCCCTTGGCCCGGATGAGCCGGGAACTGGCGGAGATCTGCTGCACCGCTCCCATCCCCACCGAGGCCGGGGCCTACAAGCGCACCGCCGGCGACCCGGCGGCCGCCGCGGCCCTGCTGGCGGCGCTGGAGATGCACTCCATGGCCGACCGGCTGGGGCTGGACCAGGCGTCTGCCGCCCCCGCCGCCGCCCCCAACCTGCCCGAGGCCGCGCCCGCGCCGCTGCCCGGCTCCCCCGCCGGCCGGCTGTGCATGGCGAAGGGAGAAGGCGGCTGGTATGCCGTGCAGGGAGACAATGTGTGGGCGGTGGAGGACGCCGCCCTGCCCGCTTTGCTGGAGAGCGAGGCGGAACTGTGGGTGTTCGACGCAAAGCCCCTTTATCACATCGCGCTGGACGCAAACGGCGAGGGCAAGGCCATCCGCTTTGACGCGAAGCTGGCGGCTTATCTCTTGAACCCGGCGGCCAGCGACTACCAGCCGGAACAGCTGGAGGCGGAGTATGCCCCCGCCCCCCGCTTTGCCTGCCCGGCCCTGCCCGCCGCCGGCGCGCTGGAAGGTCTTTACGACGCGCTGGCCGCCAAGGTGGAAGAGGAGGGCATGACGAAGCTTTTGCAGGACATCGAACTGCCCCTGGCCCGGGTGCTGGCGGACATGGAGCGGATCGGCATGCCGGTGGACAAGGAGGGCCTGGAAGCCTTCGGCACCCTGCTGAAGGCGGAACTGGACAAGACCCTCGCCTCCATCTACGAGGCAGTGGGCTACACCTTCAACCTGAACAGCCCCAAGCAGCTGGCGGAGGCTTTGTTCGACAAGATGGGCCTGCCGCCCCGCAAAAAGACCAAGAGCGGCTACTCCACCGACGCGGAGACGCTGGAGAGCCTGCGCAGCTACAGCCCGGTGGTGGAGGATATTCTGCAATACCGCACCTACCAGAAGCTGAACAGCACCTATGTGGAGGGGCTGCTCAAGGTCATCGGGCCGGACGGGCGGATGCACTCCACCTTCAACCAGACCGAGGCCCGCACCGGGCGGCTTTCCTCCAGCGAGCCGAATCTGCAGAACATCCCTATCCGCACCAAGCTGGGCAGCCGGCTGCGGCAGTTCTTCATCGCCGGCGCGGGCTGCAAGCTGGTGGACGCGGATTACAGCCAGATCGAACTGCGCATCCTGGCCCACATCTCCGGCGACGAGACGATGAAAAACGCCTTCCTCACCGGGCAGGACATCCACCGCAGCACCGCCGCCAAAATCTACGGCCTGCCGCCGGAGATGGTCACCCCCCAGCTGCGCTCTTCCGCCAAGGCGGTGAACTTCGGCATCGTCTACGGCATCGGCGCCTTCAGCCTGGCCCGGGACATCGGCGTCTCGGTGAAGGAGGCGGACGACTTCATCAAGAACTACCTGGCCACCTTCCCCGGCGTGAAGGAATATATGGATTCCACCATCGCCGCCGGGCGGGAGCAGGGGTATGTGACCACCCTGTTCGGCCGCCGGCGCGCTTTGCCGGAACTGGCCAGCAAGAACTTCAACCTGCGCTCGCTGGGCGAGCGGATGGCAATGAACACCCCCATCCAGGGCACCGCCGCCGACGTCATCAAGCTGGCGATGGTGCGGGTGTGGCGCCGCCTGCGTGAGGAGGGCCTGGCCGCAAAGCTCATTTTGCAGGTGCACGACGAACTGATCGTGGAGGCTCCCAAGGCCGAGGTGCGGCAGGTGAGCCGCATTCTGAAGGAGGAGATGGAGGGCGCGGTGAACTTCTCGGTGCCCCTCACCGCCGACGTGAACAGCGGCGACACCTGGCTGGAGGCCCACTGAGATGGAGTATACCGTGCGCCCCATGGCCGCCGGCGACGCGCGCCTTTGCGCCGCCATTGCCGCCGCGGCCCCCGAACCCTGGAGCGAAAGCCAGCTTTTGAGCGAACTGGAAAGCGACGCCGCCCGGCTGTTCGTGGCCGGGGGCGAAGGGGGGCTTTTGGGCTTCGCCGTCTTTCAGCTGGCGGCGGACGAGGCCAGCCTCTGCGCCCTCAACGTGGCCCCCGCCGCCCGCCGCAGGGGGGTGGGCAGCGCGCTGCTGGCCGGCGCCCTGGCAGCCCTCAAAGCCGAAGGGGCAAGCCAGTGTTTTCTGGAGGTGCGGGCGGCCAACGCCCCCGCCCTGGCCCTCTACCGGCAGCTGGGCTTTGCCGCCGCCGGGGTGCGCCGGGGCTTTTACCGCCACCCGCCCGACGACGCGGTGGTGATGACCCTGGCCCTTTAAGTCGATTTTTGTATATTAAACGGAGTTTTATACAGTATGTATATTTTAGGCATCGAGAGCACCTGCGACGAGACCGCCGCCGCCGTGGTAGAGGACGGGCGCCGGCTCGTCAGCAACGTGGTGGCCACCAGCGTGGCGGAGCAGGCGCTCTACGGCGGCGTGGTGCCGGAGATCGCCAGCCGCCGCCACATCGAGTACATCAGCGCCACGGTGCAGGCCGCGCTGGACGAGGCGCACCTCTCCCCCGCCGATTTGGACGGCATCGCCGTCTCCTTCGCGCCGGGGCTCATCGGGGCGGTACTGGTGGGGGTGAACTTCGCCAAGGGCCTGGCCTATGCGGCCCAGAAGCCCCTCATCCCGGTGCACCACCTGCGGGGGCACATCGCGGCCCTCTACCTCACCCACCCGGACCTGCGGCCGCCCTTTTTGTGCCTGGTGGCCAGCGGCGGCCACAGCCACATCGTGCAGGTGGAGGACTACACCCACTACCGTGTGCTGGGCCGCACGGTGGACGACGCGGCGGGCGAGGCCTTCGACAAGGTGGCCCGCACCTTAGGGCTGGGCTACCCCGGCGGGCCGGCCATCAGCAAGGCGGCCCGGGAGGGCAACGCCAAAGCCTACAAGCTGCCGGTGCCCCATGTGGAAGGGGCTTACAATGTGAGTTTTTCCGGCCTGAAAACGGCGGTGCTGAACGCGGTAAACCAGGCGGAGATGAAGGGCGAAACGGTGAACGTGGCGGACATGGCCGCCAGCTTTGAACGCCGCATCGACGAAATCCTGGCGGAAAAGCTGCTGGCGGCGGCGCGGGACACGAACGCCCCCGCCCTTGCCCTGGCGGGGGGCGTGGCGGCCAACAGCCTGCTGCGCTGCCTTGTGAACGAGGGGGCGCAGAAGCTGGGAGTGCGGCTCTTTTTGCCGGAGACGAAGTTCTGCGGCGACAACGGGGCCATGGTGGCCGCCCAGGGGTTTTACGAATTGCGGGCAGGCAACGTGGCGGGCCTGGACCTGAACGGCCTGGCCACCCTGCCCATCGACTACAACGGCCCGGCGTAACGCCGGGCTTTTTGCCACAGGCCCGGCGGCAGCCGGGCGGCGGCCGGGGCAAAGGCGCGGCCCCGGCAAAAAAGGAGGTGCAGCCATGGAACAGACCACCCTCTTTGACCGGCCCCAGGACCGGCCGCTGGCCAGCCGGATGCGCCCGCGGGACCTGGACGAGTTCGCGGGGCAGCAGCATCTGCTGGGTGAGGGCAAGGTGCTGCGGCGGCTGATCGAAAGCGACCGGGTGAGCAGCATGATCTTCTGGGGGCCGCCGGGGGTGGGCAAGACCACCCTGGCCCGCATCATCGCCCACCGCACAAAGGCGGAGTTCGTGAACTTCAGCGCGGTGACCAGCGGCATCAAGGAGATAAAAGCCGTGATGCAGGACGCGGAGGCCCGGCTGCGGCTGGGCCAGCGCACCATCCTGTTTGTGGATGAGATCCACCGCTTCAACAAGGCCCAGCAGGACGCCTTCCTCCCCTTTGTGGAAAAGGGCAGCATCGTGCTGATCGGAGCCACCACCGAGAACCCCAGCTTTGAGATCAACGCGGCGCTGCTGAGCCGGTGCAAGGTGTTCGTCTTGAAGGCCCTCACCCCCGAGGACCTGACCGGGCTTTTGCGCCGGGCCCTCACCGACCCCCGCGGCTTTGGGGAGAAAGCCATCGAGATGGAGCCGGAGGCGCTGGAACTCATCGCCAACTTTGCCAACGGCGACGCCCGCACCGCCCTGAACACGCTGGAGATGGCGGTGCTGAACGCCGAGGAGAGGGACGGCAAGCTGGTGGTGGACCGGCCGCTGCTGGAGCAGTGCACCAGCAAAAAAAGCCTGCTCTACGACAAAAAGGGCGAGGAGCACTATAATCTCATCAGCGCGCTGCACAAATCCATGCGCAACTCTGACCCGGACGCGGCGGTCTACTGGCTGGCCCGGATGCTGGAGGCGGGCGAGGACCCCCTGTATGTGGCGCGGCGGCTCATCCGCTTTGCCAGCGAGGACATCGGTCTCGCGGACAGCCGGGCCCTGGAGATCGCGGTGGCGGCCTACCAGGCCTGCCACTTCAACGGCATGCCGGAGTGCAGCGTGAACCTGGCCCAGGCGGTCATCTACCTCTCGCTGGCCCCCCGCTCCAACGCGGTGTACAAGGCCTACGAGACGGCCAAGGCGGACGCGGAGAAGATGCTGGACGAGCCGGTGCCGCTGGTCATCCGCAACGCCCCCACCCGCCTGATGAAGGAACTGGACTACGGCAAGGGCTACGTCTACGCCCACGACACCGCCGACAAGGTGGCGGACCTGGAATGCCTGCCGGAGAACCTCAAAGGCCGGCGCTATTACCTGCCCACCGGCCAGGGCAGCGAAGCCCGGGCCGCCGAGAACCTGGCCCGGGTGCTGGCCCGCAAGGCGGAACTCAAACGCCGGCGGGAGGAAGAAAAATAGCAAAGAAGGAGCGGCACGGGTCAAAAAGGCCCGTGCCGCTCTCTTTTTTTCTGTTTTGTGCCCGTGTTTCCCGGGGTGCGGGCCTCTCCCCCGCCCCTTCAGCCGATGCTGCCGAAGTCCACCTTCCAGGTGAAGGTTTTGCCGCAGTGCGGGCAGGTCACCTGGGCGGTGGGCGTCTCGCACCGGTTGATGGCGTCATACATCCGCTGCAGATAGCGCACGTCCTCCACGAACATGCCCTCGATGACCTCGGGCGTGACCGCGGGCAGGGTGCCCAGCGCGGTGATCACTCGGCTGAGCAGCAACGTTTGAGGATATCCCTCATCCGCCTTGACCCGCGGGTCCCGCAAGACCTGGAGTTCGTCCCCGGCGGTGGCAAGGCGCATCTGCCCCTGCCGGTGCAGCGTGCCCCCTGCGTCCAGATAGCCCTTGGGCAGGCTCGTCTGGAATTCCATTCTCCCGTCTCCTCCCTTTTCCGGGCAGCAAAGCAGTCCTGCCGGCCGCCTTTTTCAGCTGCCGCCCGCTGGTTTTTCAACAGTATACAGCAAATTCAAAACGACCGCAATATCCTGTCTGCGATTTTCCGGCGGTGTCCGTCAGCGGGCTCCTGCCTGCCGGACGTAACCGGCCAGCGCCGCCAGCAGGTTCAGCCCCAGGGTGACGACGCAGAAGAACAACACCACCGCCAGCAGCGGGGCCATGGTGTCCATCAGGGCGGACCAGTCTCCTTCCCGCACCTGGGTGAGGATATCGGCAAACTGGGCCGCAAGGGCTGCCAGGGCCAGCCCCAGGCTGAGGATGCAGCCCAGGGGGGTGCAGCGCCGCCGGGCCAGCTGCGCCAGGGGCGCGCTCCAGGCCCCCAGACCCAGCAGCAGGCTGGCCACCGAGCCGGCCACCACCGGCCCGCTCACCGCCAGCACCCACAAAAGAAAGGCCGCCGCGGCGGCAAACAACCCCAGGCAGACCACGCACGCCCACCACAGCGCCCGCTGCCCGGCGCTGCGGCTCTGCCGGGCCAGCGCCAGCGCCCCCGCCGCCGCTTCCTCCGCCTCCGGCAAAGGCGGCGTTTTCTGACGGCGGGCGGTGACCAGCTCGGCCAGGCTCACCTCCAGCGCCGCGGCCAGCGGCTCCAGGGTAGTGGCGTCCGGCAGGCCCACGCCCCGCTCCCACCGGCTCACCGCCTTGTCGGTGAGGTGCAGCCGCCCGGCCAGCTGGGCCTGGGTCAGACCCAGTTCCCTGCGCCGCACGGCGATAAAGTTCCCCAACGTTTTCGTGTCCATTCTCTTCGCCTCCCTGGGTCCTATCCTACCCTTTGGAGGCTCTGCGGTCAACCGACGCTTCGTTTACCCCATTCTTTACCCGAAAATAGGGCGATTCTTGTTGAAAACAATCCTTTTTATACACTTTGTATATTATAAAGCACAAAAAAGGGGCGCCCGGCCGGCTGGCCGGGCGCCCCTTTGCTTGCCATGGTGTGTTGTGGAAGGATCAGCCCTCGATCTGGATGCTCCGGGTCGCAGGCGCGCTCTCGGCCTGCTTGGGCAGCGTGACTTCCAGGATGCCGTTGTTGTAAGCGGCCTTGATGCCCTCGGTGTTGATGCCGCTGACATTGAAGCTGCGGCTGTAGGAGCCATACTTGCGCTCGCGGCGCAGGTAGTTGCCTTCGCCCTTCTCCTCCTTCTCGCTGTTGTGGCGGGCGGTGATGACCATGTTGTCGCCGTTCAGGTCCAGGCTGATGTCCTCCTTCTGGAAGCCGGGCAGTTCCGCCTCCATCAGGTAATGGTCGCCCTTGTCCTGAATGTCGCACCGGAACTGGCTCATGTCGCCGAAACCGGTGAACAGGTTCTTCTCCATATTATCCAGATAGTTCCACAGGCTATTTTCCTCACGGGTGAACGGAATCATACCAAACATACTGTACTCCTATTCTCCGCGCACGAAAAGATTTTGTTGTTTGGCGGCGCTGTGTTTGCGCGGGCGCTGCGCCGCCGGGCCAGGTGAGGAGGGCCCCGGGTTTTTGCTCCCGGGCCTCTTCCCTCTTGACAATTATTACTATACCCCTAATTTTGCTGTTTTGTGTTTCGGAATTATGAACTTTTTGTTAATTTTAGCAGTCTTTGTTTTAGAGCGCTAAATTATCCCCCAAACATTTTTTCTTGGGGGGATGGTTGACAACTATATCGGGTGCTGATATAATTATATCGTCAATCGATATATCGTTCCACGACGCAAAAGGAGGTGCGGCCATGGCGGAGAGCATTGCCCTGACCGAGGCGTTTTTCTACATTCTTCTTGCTTTATACCAGCCGCTGCATGGTTACGGCATCATGCAGAAGGTGCAGGAATTTTCCGGCGGGCGGGTGCGGCTGGCAGCGGGCACGCTGTACGGCGCGCTGAACACCCTGCTGGAAAAGGGCTGGATCGAGGCGCTGCCGGTGGAGGCGGGCAGCCGAAAAAAGGAGTATCGCATCACCGCTGCGGGCAAGGCGGCGGCGCAGGCGGAGCTGGCCCGGCTGGAGGAGCTGGTAAAAAACGGCCGGGCCGTGGCAAAGGAGGAGCAGGCATGAACAAAGTGGTTCACAAAGTGTTTCTTTTGTGGGACTGGGAGAAAGAGGCCGCCTGGCTCAATGAGATGAGCCGTCAGGGCTGGCAGCTGCGCCGGGTGGGCTGGTGCCGTTATGAGTTCGAGCCGGGCGAACCGGGCCGCTGGCAGTACCAGCTGGAGATGCTGCAAAAAAACGACCCGGACTATCTGGCCTTTCTGGAGGACACGGGCATTCAGGTGGTGGGCCGGCTGTTCCGCTGGGTCTACCTGCGGCGGGAGAACGACGGCACCCCCTTTGAACTTTTCAGCGACACCGACTCCATTCTCCGCCACATGGACCGGGTGCTCACCCTGTGCTATCTGCTGGGAGGCATAAACCTGTTTCTGGGTGCCAGCGCCCCCTACTCCCTGATCAACCTTGTGCTGGGCGCTGCCATCTGCCTGGGGGCGCTGCCCCTGGCGCTGCGGCGACACCGGCTGGCCCGGCGGCGGAAGATGCAGGAGTGAGCCATTGAAAAAAGCGGCAGAGAAACAAAGGCGGCCCCGCGGGAAATTCCCGCGGGGCCGTTCTGTTGCTGTATTGTATCGTGCCGGGATGCCGCCCGCCGCAAGTGCGGGCGGTGAAGGGCGGCGACGGGCCGACCTGT
Organism: Candidatus Allofournierella merdavium; assembly: GCF_944382735.1. Classification (NCBI taxonomy): domain Bacteria; kingdom Bacillati; phylum Bacillota; class Clostridia; order Eubacteriales; family Oscillospiraceae; genus Allofournierella; species Candidatus Allofournierella merdavium. The sequence goes on from NZ_CALWND010000005.1 coordinate 59,714, forward strand.
GTCTTTGGCCACCGGCTGTTTCCAACGTGTGCGGCGCTTCGACGGCCGCGCCACAAGGGCCGGAAAAGGCGGCTTCAAGCGCAGCCCGCCGAAAAGGCAGGGCGAAAGAAAGCGCGCACCAGCCCGCTCGCCGGGAAAGACAGACGCCGCGGCCCGTGGGGCGGATGCCGCCCGGCGGGCGAAGGCAAAGAGGACGCGCCGGCCCCGTCAGGGGCGCTCAGGCGCCCAGCTTCGCCTCCAGGTCCTTGCGGATGGCTTTGATGAACTCCTCGCTGGACACCGCCGTGGGGGTGATGCCCTCCGCCAGGCCGCACAGGTCTTTGGTCATCACGCCGCTCTCCAGCGTGTCAATGCAGGCGGCCTCCAGCTTTTTGGCGAAGTCCGAGAGGGCGGGGATGCCGTCCAGCTCGCCGCGCTTTGCCAGCGCGCCGGTCCAGGCGAAGATGGTGGCCATGGGGTTGGTGCTGGTCACCTCTCCCTTCAGGTAGCGGTAGTAGTGGCGGGTGACGGTGCCGTGGGCGGCCTCGTACTCGTAGCAGCCGTCGGGGCTCACCAGCACGCTGGTCATCATGGCAAGGCTGCCGAAGGCGGTGGAGACCATGTCGCTCATCACGTCGCCGTCGTAGTTCTTGCAGGCCCAGATAAAGCCGCCCTCGCTGCGGATGACCCGGGCCACCGCGTCGTCGATGAGGGTGTAGAAGTATTCGATGCCGGCCGCCTCGAACTTCTCTTTATACTCCGCCTCGTAGATTTCGGCAAAGATGTCCTTGAAGGTGTGGTCGTATTTTTTGCTGATGGTGTCCTTGGTGGCGAACCACAGGTCCTGCTTGGTGGAAAGGGCGTAGTTGAAGCAGCTGCGGGCAAAACTCGAGATGCTGGTGTCCTTGTTGTACTGGGCCTGCAAAACGCCCGGGCACTCGAAGTCGTACACCGTCTGGCGCATCTCGGCGCCGTCGGCGCCGGTGAACACCAGTTCCGCCTTGCCGGGGCCGGGCACCCGGAACTCGGTGCCCTTGTACACGTCGCCGTAGGCGTGGCGGGCGATGGTGATGGGCTTTTTCCAGTTTTTCACCACCGGCTTGATGCAGTTGATGAGGATGGGCGCGCGGAACACGGTGCCGTCCAGCACGGCGCGGATGGTGCCGTTGGGGCTCTTCCACATCTCGTGCAGGTTGTACTCGGTCATCCGCTGGGCGTTGGGGGTGATGGTGGCGCACTTCACCGACACGCCGTACTTTTTGTTGGCCAGCGCCGCGTCCATGGTGACCTGATCGCCGGTGGCGTCCCGGTTGGGCAGCCCCAGGTCGTAATATTCGCTCTTGAGTTCCACAAAGGGAAGGATCAGTTCGTCCTTGATCATCTTCCACAAAACGCGGGTCATCTCGTCGCCGTCCATCTCCACAAGGGGGGTGGTCATCTTGATTTTTTCCATGGGTGCCTCTCTCCTCTCGTTTTTGCGCTCACTGGGGGTTCGTCATCTCGGCCAGCACTTCGGCCATGATGGCCACGCCCCGGTCGATCTGCTCCGTGGTGGGGGTGGAGAAGTTCAGCCGCAGGAAGGGCTGCTCCACGGTGCTGTCGGTGTAGAAGGCGCTGCCCGGCACCACCGCCAGCTTCTTTTCCAGGCACCGGCGCACAAACTCGCCGGCGGGCACCTCGTCGGGCAGTTTGGCCCAGATGAACATGCCGCCCTCCGGGCGCACATAGGTCACCGCGCCGGCGAGTTCCTCGTCCAGCCGGTCCATCATGTGATTCGCCTTTTCCCGGTAGATGGCCTGCAGCCGGGCGATGTGGGCGCTCATGTCCGTCTGGGTGAGCATCCGCTCGCACACCCGCTGGGCCCAGACGTTGGTGTGCACGTCGCTGCCCTGCTTGGCGGTGACCATCTTGGTGATGAGGTCCGGCTGGCCGGCGCAGAAGGCAAGGCGCATGCCGGGGCAGAGGATCTTGCTGAAGGAGCCGGCGTAGATCACCGCGCCCTCCTCATCAAAGTGCTTGATGGGGGGCACGTCCTCGCCGGAAATGCGCAGCGCGCCGTAGGGGTCGTCCTCCAGCACCGGCACGCCGTACTTCACCGCCAGGCGGTAGATAGCTTTGCGCTTTGCCAGGCTGGTGGTGTAGCCGGTGGGGTTCTGGAAGTTGGGGATGCAGTAGAAAAATTTGGGCTTTGGCTCGGCGGCGAACACCGCCTCCAGCGCCGCCAGGTCCACCCCGTCCGGCTGCAGGGGCACCCCCCGCAGCACCGCGCCAAACCCGCGCATGGAGTTGTAGGCGCCCAGGAACGCGGGTTCCTCCACCGCCACCACGTCCCCCTCGTTGCACAGCAGCTTTGCGGTGAACTCGATGACCTGCTGGCTGCCGCTGGTGATGATGACCTCGTCGGAATCCTTCACCACCGGCCACTGGCGGTTGGCAAAGGCGCGGCAGGCGGTGCGCAGGGGGCCGTAGCCCTCGGTGACCGAATACTGCAGCATGCCCACCGGGTCGCTGGCCAGCAGCTGGTCGCTGAAGGCCCGGATGTCCCGGATGGGAAAGCTGTCCGCCGCCGGGTTGCCCCCGGCGAAGCTGATCAGCTGCGGATCGCTCATCTGCTTGAGCAGCTCGCGGATGATGCTGGGCCGCATCCCCAGCGTTTTGTTGGAATAGCGATACTCCATTGCCCGTTTCCCCCTTTTATGATCGCACCGCCTCGCCCGTGTGGGGCACGGCGGCAAAACTGGACTCCACCGTGATGACGCAGAAGTAGTTCGGATCCTTCTCCCGCACCAGCTTTTCAATGGCCTCCTTCAGCCGGGCGCTGCCCATGGCAAAGCCCGGCGGGGTCACACAGTCGAAGATCACGTTGGTGTGGGTCTTGCCCGGCACCATCCGCAGGTCGTGGATGGTGAGCCCCGGATCGATGGTCTTCACCGCGTCCGCCAGCCAGCGGCGCATGTCCCCCACCTGGGCGTCGGAGGTGACGATGGGGTCAAAGTGGATCACCACCGGCAGCCGGTCATTTTTGAGGAAATCCCGCTCGATGTCGTCGATGAGTTCGTGGCTCTTCATCACGTCGTCCTCGGCGGCCAGCTCCACATGGACGCTGGCGAACTGCCGCCCCGGGCCGTAATCGTGCACCATCAGGTCGTGGGTGCCCAGCACGCCGGGATAACTCATGATCTTGTCGTGGATGTGCTTGACCAGTTCCGGGTCGGGCGCCACGCCCAGCAGCGGGTCGATGGTGTCCTTGATCAGGCCCACGCCGCTGTAAAGGATGAACAGGGCCACCGCCACGCCCATCCAGCCGTCCAGTTCCACATGGATGAAATGGCTGACGAGGCTGGCGATGAGCACCGCGCTGGTGGTGAGCACATCGTTGCGGCTGTCCGCCGCGGTGGCGATGAGGGAACCGGAGTTGATGCGCCGGCCCAGCGTGCGGTTGAACAGCGCCATCCAAAGCTTGACGGCAATGGACGCCGCCAGCACCCCCATGGCCACCCAGCTGAAGGTGACGGGAGCGGGATGCAGAATTTTCTCCGCGCTGCTCTTGAGCAGTTCCACACCGATGACCAGCACCATCACCGCCACCGCCAGCCCCGCCAGATATTCAAAGCGGGCGTGGCCGTAGGGATGTTCCTCGTCGGCGGGGCGGGCGCCCAACTTGAAACCGATGAGGCTCACCACGCTGGAAGAGGCGTCGGAGAGGTTGTTCACCGCGTCGGCGGCGATGGAGATGCTGCCCGACAGGGTGCCGGCCAGAAATTTGCCGGTGCAGAGAAGCAGGTTGCAGAAGATCCCCACCCAGCTGGCCAGGTTGCCGTAGGCGGCCCGCACGGCGGGGTTCGTGGTGTCGCGGCGGTTTTTGATGAACAGCCGCACGAGCATTTCAGTCACACAAAGCACCTCGGATGTTATGAGCTGGGGGCCTCAAAAGCCCCCTTACGACTTTTTGGGCAGCGGGCGGTGCACACCGTACTCGTCGATCAGTTCGATGTTGTCCAGCTGGGTGCGCAGATTTTTCTTCATGCTGTCGATGTACTCCCTGCGCAGAGCGGCCTGCTCGGCCTTTTCCGCCTCGGTGAGGCCGGCGGGCGTGCGGCTCTTGCGGGCCAGCTCACCGATGCGCCGGATGTGTTTTTCGTCCATGGTTTTCCCTCCCCCGTCCTTCCCGCCGGGGGAAGGCAGAGTATTTAATCTATTATAGCAGAAACCTCTGCAAAACGCAAAAGCAGCCTGCCCCGAGGAGTAAGGGAGCAGGCTGCCTTTGCACAAATTGAAGAGGATTCTCATGAAAAAGCGGATATCTATATATAAACCTTCTCGCAAAGGGGAAGGGCGTCGGTTGTCTGGGCCGCCCCGGGCGGAGCTTGCGGGTCCGCCCGATCGCATGGGCGGCGGCCAGTGTGCGCGGCGTTCGCCGCGGCCGGTTTTTGTTTTGGGGAACGATCCGTTCCCCCCGGGCTGTGATTATAGAATACCCCTACTTTGTGGAAAAACCGTGATAAGGATTTAAACAAATTGCAAAATCGTTACAAACAGTTTGTGACCGGCCGGCCGGGCGGCACTTCACCGCCCTTGCGGAACGTGGTATAATGGCGTTGACCAATGTGCGAAAGGGGGCCGTGTTCTATGGCCAATCCACCCAACTATGCCCGGGAGATGGAGGCCGTGCTGGCCCGGCTGGCCCCCGCGGGGGACGAAAAGCCACGCCTGCTGCTCCACGCCTGCTGCGGGCCCTGCTCCAGCGCGGTGCTGGAACAGCTTCTGGCCCATTTTGCGGTGACCATCCTCTACTACAACCCCAACATCTGGCCCGCCGCCGAATACCACCGCCGGGCCGGCGAGCTGGAACGCTTTGCCGCCGCCTTTGCCCCCGCTGTGCGGGTGGTGGAGGCCGCCTATGACCCCGACCGCTACTACGCGGCGGTGGCGGGGCTGGAGGCCGAGCCGGAGCGGGGCGGGCGGTGCACCGTATGCTACCGGCTGCGGATGGAGGAGGCGGCCCGCTATGCCGCCGAGCATGGGTTCGACTGGTTCTGCACCACCCTGTCCATCAGCCCCCACAAGGACGCGGCGCGCATCAACGCCATCGGCCGGGAGCTGGAAGCGCAGTACGGGGTGCGCCACCTGCCCAACGATTTCAAGAAGAAAAACGGCTACAAGCGCAGCCTGGAGCTGTCGGCGGAGTACGGCCTGTACCGGCAGGACTACTGCGGCTGTGAGTTCAGCGCCCGGCGCGCGGCAAAGAACGAGGAGGACGCCCCCGATGGACCGGCTGGAACAACTTGAGAAGATGCTGGCGGACCTGCAGGCCCGCTACGCCGACACCACCGCCCGCATGGAAGGCCTGAAGGCGGCGGGCAAGACCCGCACCGCCACCTATCGTCAGCTGATGGGCGACAAACTCACCCTGGCACAGATGCTGGAGACCTGCCGGGTCTACGGCCTGCTGGACTGAAGACGCAAAAGCGGCCTTCCCCTCGTCGGGGAAGGCCGCTTGTTTTTTTAGGCCCTTATCTGCGTCGGCCCGCACCGCCGCCGGAGCGGGAACCGCCGCCGCTGCGGCGCCCGGCTCCCGAGCCCCGGGAGGAACCGCCGCCAAAGCCGCCGAAGTTCTTCGGCCGGGAGGACGAGGACGGGCGGGAGGAACCGCCGCCAAAGCCGCCAAACCCGCCGGGGCCGCCGGGACAGGGCGGGCGCGGGCCGCGGGGCGGCGGAGGCGGCGGAGGCCGCCGGTGCCAGCCGCCGTAGAACCGGCGGGGCGGCAGGGGCGGATAGCTGTAGCCAAACCAGCGGGTGCGCACATAGCGCACGGGATGCAGCAGGCTGCCCACCACCACCAGCAGCAGGAGCACCGCCAGCACGATCACCAGCGTGAAAGCACCGCCGATCCGGGCCGCGAGAGAGGGGCCCTCCGGCGCGGGGGCGGGGGCGCCGCCACCGGTGTTCTGGCCGGGCTGCACGCCATAGATATCGCACAGTTCGTCGTACATGGCATTGGCAAAGGCGGTGACGCCCGCGTCATAATCGCCCTTGGCAAAGCCCTCTTCCAGATTGTTCCAGAGAAGATCGTCCACCTTCTGCGGCGTCAGATCCTTTTCCAGGCCGGTGCCCACGGTGCAGTAGTAGTCCTGGGCGCCGATCACCAGCAACAGCAGCACGCCGTTGTTCTTGTCCGGGTCGCCCACGCCCCAGGCGTTGAACACCTGGGAGGCGTAGCCGGCGGTGGTGTCGGTGCCGGTGAAGTCCACCGTGAGCACGGCCATCTGTGCCCCGCAGGCCTCGTCCAGCGCGATGGTCAGATCGTTCACCGCCTGCTCGGTGCGCTCCGAGAGCACGTTCGCCTCGTCCAGCACACAGCTGTTTTCAGGGGCGGCGGGCACTGCCGCGAAGACGCTGCCGGTGAGCAGCATCGCCGCCAGCGCCGCGCCGGCAAGGGCGCGTTTCCACTGTCTCATTGGTAATACTCCGCCTCCTCGATGCCCCAGAGCGCGCCGATCAGCTTCGCCGGCTGGCCGGCGAGGGTGTCGTTGAACGCCTGCGCCCGGGAATTATAGTCGTTGTTTCGGATGGTGTTGCCCCGGGCGTTGAACTCCGCCAGTTCCCCGGCCAGCAGGTCGTACTGGTTTTGGTCCGCCAGGGCCACAGCCTCGTCGTAGAGGGCGTTCACCGCCTGGGCCAGCGCCCCGTCGGCGGCGGCCTTGGCGGCGGGCCCCTGGGCGGCCTGCACCGCCTGGATGGCGCCGTTCACCCCGTTGATGGCCTCGCCGCTCACCCCGCCGACCTTTTCGGCCACCGTGGCAAGGTTCGCCGCCGAGTTGAGCCGGGCGTCCAGGTCGGCGGCGATGGAGTACATCCCGTCGGAAAAGGCGGCGGCGGTGCTGTTTGCATAGGCGGCAAGCTTTGCCCCGCCGATGCCGAACACCGAGCCGACGGCCAGCAGGCAGGCGGCGGCCACCGCCACCGCCTTGTTCTTCAGCGGCGCGGGCAGCAGCTGTTCCAGTTTACACGGCCCCTTCATCAATTATGCAGCTCCATCAGTTTCTGCTTCAGTTCGCCCTCGATGCGGCCCAGCTCCACCTCGGCGGCGGCCCGCTTGGCGCGGCCCTCCGACTGGATCTTGTTCAGTTCGTCCAGCGTCTCGATGAGGCTCTTGTTGGTGGCCTGCAGGGTCTCGATGTCCACGATGCCCCGCTCGGACTCCTTGGCCGCCTCCACCGTGCCCTGCTTTAAGGCCGCGGCGTTCTTCTTCAGCAGTTCGTTGGTCATGTCGCTCACCGCCCGCTGGGCCTCGATGGCCTGCTGGCTGTGGGCCAGGCCCAGCGCCAGCACCATCTGGCTCTTCCACAGGGGGATGGTGTTCACGATGCTGGTCTGGATCTTCTCCGCCATCATGGTGTCGTTGTTCTGGATGAGCCGGATCTGGGGGCCCATCTGGATGGACACGTTGCGGGTGAGTTCCAGATCGTAGAGCTTTTTCTCGAACCGGTCGCACATATCCGCCAGGTCCCGGGCGGCCTGGGCGTCCTCGGGCAGGCCGCTGGCCTTGGCCTTGTCCATGGCGGCCTTCAACTCGCCCTCCCGCACCTGCTTGAGCTTTTTCTTGCCCGCCAGGATGTACATGGTGAGTTCCTTGAAGTAGAGCATGTTCATCTGGTACATCTTGTCCAGCATGGCCACGTCCTTCAGCAGCTGCACCTGATGGCCCTCCAGCACCGCCTCGATCTTCTCCACATTGGTCTCGGCCTTGGCGTACTTGGCCTTCATGGCCTCGATGCCGCTGCCCGCCTTCTTGAAGAAGCCGAAGATGCCCTTGCTCTCCTCCTGGGCGTCAAAGCCCTTGAGCTCGGTGACCAGGCTGGCGATCATCTCGCCCGTCTCGCCCAGGTCCTTGGTGCGCACCTTGTCCAGGGCGGTCTCGCTGAAATCGCCGATCTTCTTCTGGGTGGCCGCGCCGTACTGCAGCACCAGCTGGCTGTTGGTCACGTCGATCTTCTCGGCGAACTCATCCACCATCTTCTGCTCCTCGGGGGTCAGGCGGGTCTCCTCGATCATCACCGGCTCGACCTTCTTCTCCTCCTCCGCGGCGGCCGCCGCGGCCGCCTCGTCGGCGGCGGGGTCCAGGGTGAGGGTGGGCACGGCATCCAGGGTCAACTCGGGGCTCATGTTGTTTTCGTCCATGGTCGTTCTTCCTTTCGCTATCGAAAATTTATTCCACAAGGCCCTGCCCTTTCAGCATGCCTTTGAGTACTTCCAGGTCGGCGTCCAGGTCCAGCGCGGCGGCGGAATAGAGGCTGTCCAGCTGGTTTTCAAAAGCGGTGGCGATGACCGCCGCGTTCGCCTCCACCTGCTTTCGCACCTCCTCAGCGTTCTCGCCGGTCACGCCCGTCTCCTCCATGTCGGCGTAGAGGGTGAGGATCTTCACCGCGTCCGGCAGGTAGTGGTTGGCAAAGCGCCGCACCTGCGGGGCCTTGTCCGGGTCCTTTTCCAGCTGGGTCAGGATGCCGTCGCAGGCGGCCACCATCCGGCGGATGGCGGCGCTGAGGGCGTCGTCGGGGATGCGCTCGTCCAGCACCCGCAGGCGGTGGCGGTCGGCGTCGATCTGTCGGAGCATCTCGTCCGCGTCTTCCCGGCCGGTGAGATAGGGCATCTCCTTCGTCTCGATCACCGGCGGGCAGAGTTTGAAGGCCGCGGCCAGCGCCGCCAGCGAGGCGACCGCCACAAGGCCCAGCGCCCACAGCTGGTAGACGGGCAGCGCCAGCGCCCCCGCCACCCACACCGCCCCGGCGACGTACCAGGGGGCGGCGGGCTTCTTTTTGATCTGGATGGTCTTGCTCATGCTTCGTTTCTCCTGCGGACCGGCCGGCCCGTCATTTGTTGTTATTTTACCATACTAAAGCAGTCAAATCAACGCCGGCCGCAGATCCAGGGCCCCAGCGCCTGGCCCCAGGCGCCGGCCAGCCGGTCCAGGCTCCAGGCGGCGTTGGCGGGGCTGGTGCTGGGCAGCCGCACGGCGGCGAGGCCCGAGACCGGCCGCAGCATTTTTTCATACAGCCGGAAGGCGGTGGCCCCGTTGCAGAAGACCGCCTCAACGGGCGCCTGCTCCAGCAGGGCCGCCAGGTCCACCGGCACCGGGTCCTTGATGGAGGCGTCCGCCGCGCCGGTGACGGTGCAGCGTTCCAGCACATCCCAGAGGGCCAGGCCGTTTTGCAGGATCAGCGCCCGCTTTTGTTCCACCGTTCCCGGCACCGGCGCGGCGCACAGCCTTGCCAGCAGCGGCCAGAACCGGTTGCGGGGGTGGCCGTAGTAAAAGCCCTGGCGCCAGCTTTCGGGGCTGGGCCAGCTGCCCAGGATGAGCGCCCGGCTGCCCGGGCCGAACACCGGATCAAAACTCATGGGGAAAGAACTCCTGTCGCAGGGCGGCGGCCACGCCCTCCTCGGTGACCGGCGGCGCGATGGCGCTGGCGGCGGCCTTGGCCGCGTCGGAGCCGTTGGCCATGCACCAGGACCGGCCCACCAGCTTCATCAGCGGCACGTCGTTGTCGTTGTCGCCCATGCTCAGCAGTTCGTCCGCCTTCCAGCCGCAGCGCTCCATCAGCTTTTTCACCCCCACCGCCTTGGTGGTACCGGCGCGGTTGATGTCGTAATAGCCGGGGTGATAGGGCACGAACTGCAACCCCAGATGGCCGTAGCGGGCGGCGAAATCCTCCACCGCCTCAGGGGGCAGGATGCCAAAGGCGCCGAAGGGCATGTCCCGCAGATGCCGGTCCTGGTCCTCGCCGTCCCGCACAAACTCCTCGTGGCCGGTGACCGACTTGTAAAACCGGCGCATCTTTTCAAACTCCACATAGACGTAGTAGCTGTCGGAAAAGCAGAAGGCCAGGGGGTAGTCGTAGTCCTCGAAGTAGTCCACCAGGGCATACATCTCCTCGGGGGTGAAGTCCTCGCTGGCCAGCAGGTTGCCCTCTTCGTCCAGCACCTGCGCGCCGTTGGCGCAGACGGCATAGTCCGGCTTGATGCCCCCCAGGATGGAGGTGTTCATGGCGTAGTAGGTGCGCCCGGTGGCGATGACCACCTTCACGCCCAGGGCCTGCACCCGCCGCACCATCCCGGCCACCGCCGGGCGGGCGGATGGCTCGCCGTGGGCCACCAGCGTGCCGTCCACATCCAGTATGATCGCTTTGTAACGCATGGGAAAAGGTTCTCCTTTTTACGGGGTAGGGCCGGGCCGAAACGCGCGGCGGCCCATAGCCCTATTATAGACAGTTTGCCCGGCGGGCACAAGAAAAACTTGGGCGGACACAGCGTTTACGGCAACGTACAAAAAGTTTTTTGCGAAACCCTTTGCACTGCCCCGCCGTTGGTAGTATAATGAGGCGCAGCAATCATCACGGCGGAGGGAAAACCATGAGGAGCGAATACGCTTGCGGCCTGCGGGACGGGCTCGCCATCGGCGTGGGATATTTTTCGGTAAGCTTCACCTTCGGCATCCTGGCGGTGAACGGCGGGCTCTCGCCGTTGACGGCCGGGCTCATCAGTCTGACCAACATGACCAGCGCAGGCCAGTTTGCCGGACTGACGGTGATTCTGGCCCACGGCTCCCTGGTGGAACTGGCTTTGACCCAGCTGGTCATCAACCTGCGCTACGCGCTGATGAGCCTCTCGCTGAGCCAGCGGTTCGGCCCGGCATTCACCACCTGGCGGCGGATGATCGTGGCCTTTGCCAACACCGACGAGATCTTCGCGGTGGCCATGGGGCGGGCGGCGCCGCTCACCCCCCGCTATATGTACGGCCTTGCCAGCCTGCCCATCGTGGGCTGGACGTCGGGCACCGTGGCCGGCGCGGTGGCCGGCGCGGTTTTGAGCCCCGCCGTGCGCAGCGCGCTGGGGGTGGCGCTTTACAGCATGTTCATCGCCATCGTGGTGCCGCCCATGCGCCGCTCCAGGCCGGTGCGGCTGGTGGCGGCAGCGGCCGCCGCGGCAAGCTGCATCCTTGCCTGGACGCCCCTGTCCAGGATGGTGGGCAGCGGCTTTGCCATCGTGCTCAGCACGCTGGCCGCCGCCGCCATGGGCGCCTGGCTGTTCCCGGTGGACGCTTCTCCCGAGGACGACGGGGGAAAGGAGGCGGCGGTATGAGCCTTGTGTGGTATCTTGTGGTGATGGCGGGGGTGACCTATCTCATCCGCATGCTGCCCCTGACCCTTTTGCAAAAAAAGATCCGCAGCCGTTGGCTGCAGTCCTTTTTGTACTATGTGCCCTATGCCTGCCTCACGGCCATGACCTTTCCGGCCATCCTCACAGCCACCGAAAGCCCGGTGAGCGCCGCCGCGGCGCTGGTGGTGGCGGTGGCGGTGGCCTTTGCCGGCAAGGGGCTGATGACGGTGGCCGTCTGCGCCAGTGTCACCGTGTTCCTGGTGGAGCGGCTGCTGCCCCTCCTTTCCTTCTGAACCCTTCTCAAAAGGAACCATCCCCGGACCGTTGGTCCGGGGATGGTTCCTTTATTTTTCGGCACGGAAACACTCGATCACGTTCACCACCGCCGCCACCTGTTTTTCGGACAGCCCTTCCACCGAGACCGCGGCGGTTGTGTCCATTCCCAACAGATAATCGGTGGAGACCCCAAACATCTTTGCAAGTTCCACCACATATTGCGTTGACGGAACCGCAAGCCCCATTTCCCAGGCATTCACACCCGCGCGGGAGATCCCAAGCTGACGAGCGATCTCCGCTTGGGTCAGTTCCAGTTTTTCCCGCAGAGACTTGATCCTCTCCGCCACGGTAAGCAATTCTTTGGTCATTGCACTCTCCCCTTTCCTCCAGATTACAATGACCATTTTGATATTGCCTTATCATAATGATAATTTAATTTGACATCCCTTCAAAACAGGTGTATACTCTTACCAGCCGAAGCAGGCAACACCCCTATTTTTGATCGGAGGAATGAATCATGCGAAACATCTGTGCGGCTCTGGCCGCGGCGCTTTTGTTGGCTTTGATGGCCGCTTGCAGCGGAACGCCATCCGGAACGGGAACGTCCGCCCCCACGGCGACAAGCCAGGCCGGAAGCGATGCATCCAGCGCGGCCTCTGTTGCGGAAGAGAGCGAAGGCCCGGAATCGGCGCCCGAAGATCTGACGCCGGACGCTTCGTCTGCCACGGAGGTGCAAAGTGCCGCCACCCTTTCCGACGGTGAGATACGCCCGGAATTCCAGCAGGCAATGGACAGCTATGAATCCTTTTTTGATGAATACTGCGATTTCATGCAGCGCTACAGCGAGTCCGACGGGACCGACTTAAGCATGCTGGCGGATTACGCTGACATGATGGAGCAGTACGCTCAGGTGACATCTGATTTCAACAATTGGAACAGCGATGACCTGACCACAGCGGAACTTTCCCTTTATCTGGATGTTCAGACCCGGGTCAGCCAGAAATTGCTGGAGATCTCTGCCGGATGACGGAAAATGCGCCCCGGAGCCTTTGCTCCGGGGCGCATACTTTTTTCACAGCAGCTTTGCCCACTCCTCGGGCTTGAAGCCGGGGCACACGCCCTTGTCGGTGATGAGCACCGGGCGCTTGACCAGCATCCCGTCGGTGGCCAGCAGTTCGCAGACCTGGCGGTCGCTCATGGCGGGCAGCTTGTCTTTCAGGCCCATGGATTTGTACAGCAGGCCGCTGGTGTTCACGAAGCGCTTCACCGGCAGGCCGCTTTGGGCCAGCCAGCCCTCCAGTTCGGCGGCGGTGGGGTTCTGCTCCTTGATGGGGCGGGCGGTGTACGCGGCGCCCTGCTCTTTGAGCCAGTTCTCCGCCTTTTTGCAGGTGGAGCATTTGTCATAGCACAGGAAAGTGGTCATGAAACAGCCTCCGGGTCACAGTTCTTTGCCGCCGATGAAGATGTGCTCGGGGTGCAGGTCGGCGCCCAGCACCAGCACGTCCGCCCGCTTGCCCACGGCGATGCTGCCGATCTCGTCGAAGAGGCCGGCGGCCTTGGCGGGGTTCATGGTGGCGGCCTTCAGCGCGGCCTCCAGCGGCACGCCGAACTTGACGGCCCGGCGGAAGCCCTCGGGCTGGCAGGTGGCGCTGCCGGCGATGGTGCCGTCCGCCAGGGTGGCCAGGCCGTCGGTCATGAACACCTTCTGGCCGCCCAAGCTGTACTCGCCGTTGGGCATACCGCAGGCCTGCATGGCGTCGCTGATGATGCACACCCGGTCCGGCCCGAACATCCGGAACACCGCGCGCACCACCGACGGGTTCAGATGGATGCCGTCGCAGATCATCTCAACATGCTCGGCATAATCGCTGGCGGCGCCCACCACGCCGGGGGCCCGATGGGTGAAGGCGGGCATGGCGTTGAACAGGTGGGTGGTGTGGGTGAAGCCGTTGGCAAAGGCCGCGCAGGCCTGGCTGTAATCGGCGCAGGTGTGGGCGATGGAGACGGTGCACAGCTGGCCGGCCTTCCGGGCGAACTCCAGCGCGCCGGGCAGTTCGGGGGCCACGTCCACCAGGCGGATGTTGTGGCCGCTGCGCTCCCACAGGCGCTGGAACATCTCCCAGTCGGGATCGACGATGTACTCCTCGGCCTGGGCGCCCTTTTTGGCCTTGTTGAAGAAGGGGCCCTCCATATTGACGCCCCGCAGCACCGCGCCGTAGCCCTCCTGGCCGAAGATGGGCCGGGCCACGTCAAAGATGCGGTCCAAAATCTCCTCGCTGAACGCCATCGTGGTGCCCAGGAAGCTGGTGACGCCCTGGCTGCCCAGATACTTCTGGATCGCCCGCACATACTTGTCGCTGCCGTCCATGCCGTCGCAGAAATCCGCGCCGGCGGCCCCGTGGATGTGGATGTCCACAAAGCCGGGGGTGACGTATCTGCCCGCGGCGTCGATCTCCTCGCCGCCCTGGAGGGTGCCCGCCGGGGCCACCCGCACGATGCGGTCGCCGGCGATCTCCACGTCGGCGGGAATGAACTGGCCGTTGGAATTGAAAACCTGTCCGTTTTTGATGATCATGGAAAACTCTCCTTTCGGTACAAAGAGGGCGCACGCGCCTGAAGTTCTTTCATACCTTGATTATACAGCGCGGGGCGGCGTGGGACAATTCGCTGAATCGCAAAAAGCCGATCGTGCAAATTTTGTACAGTTTTACATCCGGAACGGCAACAAAACAGCGGGGGCGGACCGTGACGTCCGCCCCCGCTTTCTCGCGGAAGGATCGCGCGTTTCAAAGGCCCAGCAGCATCAGCACCATGCCGCAGCCAGCGCCCACCGCCCAGAGCAGGGCGGTGATGAACAGGTTCTGTTTGAGGCTGGGGTTGGCCCGGAACAGCACCAGCAGGCCCACCCCCGCGTTGGCGCAAAGGCCCGCCGTGACCGACGAAAAGCCGATGGCCCCCGACAGGTACAGCTGGGTGAGCAGCACGCTGGAGGCGCAGTTGGGCACCAGGCCCAGCAGCGCCGCGAAGAGGGGCTGGGCCAGGCCCATGCCGGTGAGGAAGCCGGTGAAGTTGTCCTCCCCCACGCCCTCGATCACAAGGCCGATCACCACGCTCAGGGCCAGCACCCACAGAAAGATGTTCACGGTGTGGCTCAGCGCCGCGACCACCAGGCTCTGTTTTTCCTCGTGGTGCTCGTGGCAGTCCACCTCGTCGGCGTGGCCGGTGTAGCCGCCCCGCATGGACGCGGGCAGCCGCCGCCGCAGCAAAAGGTCCAGCACGGCGCCCACCGCCGCGCCCAGCACCACCTTGAAGGCCAGCAGCACCGCCAGGTCGCCCCAGCGCTCGGGCACCGCCAGCATCAGCGGCACCGCCTCGTCGCTGGTGGCGATGAACACCGCCATCAGCGCGCCCAGGCTGATGACCCGGCTGCCGTAAAAGTTGGCTGCCATGGCGGAAAAGCCGCACTGGGGCGCGCAGCCCAGCAGGGCGCCCACCGCAAAGCCCCACCGCCCGCCGCCCGCCAGCGCCCGCTCGATGCGCTCGCCCTGGCGGCGCTCGATCAACTCGATCAGCAGGTAGGCAACAAACAGGAAGGGAAGCATTTTCGCGCTGTCTTCCAGCGCGTGAAGCAGAACATGTTGGATCAAGGAAAGCTCTCCGTTTCTTTTGCGGGGGCCACAGCGCCCCCGGATGGTTCGGACATGGTTCAGTATACCCCGCCCCGTCACCCCTTCGCAAGGCCCCCCACCCCCATTTTCGCCCGCTTTTTTCACCGGCGGGGCAAAAAAAGCGGCCCCCGCGCTTCGCGGGGGCCGCTTTTGCGTTATTTCTGGGCCGGCGCTCAGTGATTCTCGGCGCGCAGCACAAAGTAGGCCTGGGGATGCTCGCACACCGGGCACTTCTCGGGGGCATGGGTGCCGATGTGGATGTGGCCGCAGTTGGTGCAGATCCATACCTGCTCAGTCTCCCGGGCGAACAGGCGGCCCTCCTCCAGCAGCTTCTTCACCTCGCGATAGCGCTCCTCGTGCCCCTTCTCGATGGCGCCCACCATCCGGAACAGCTGGGCGATGCGGGCAAAGCCCTCCTCCTCGGCGGTGGCGGCAAAGCCGGCGTACATATCCGTCCACTCATAGTTCTCGCCGGCGGCGGCATCCGCCAGATTGGCCAGAGTGTCGGGCATGCCGTCGTGCAGCAGCTTGAACCAGATCTTCGCGTGCTCCTTTTCGTTGCCCGCGGTCTCGGCGAACACATCCGCCAGCTCGTTGTAGCCCTCTTTCTTGGCCTTGGACGCGTAATAGCCGTATTTGGTGTAGGCCTGGCTCTCGCCAGCAAAGGCGGCCATCAGATTCGCTTCGGTCTTGGAACCCTTCAGTTGCATAGTCATACCTCCGTTTTCGAATGATCGTCGTGTTTTATAGGAGCAATTCCTATTTGCAGTCTTATCTTACACCGCCGGGGCGCAAAAGTCAAGAGGCCGCGGCAAATTCCGGGTAGGCCAGGGCCGCCGCGTCGGCGATGGCGAACACCAGCCGGGGGGACAGGGTCTCGGTGAGGCGCAGGTCCAGCCAGACCACCGCGCCATTCTGCACCGCCCGCAGGTCCCCCAGGGCGTCAGCCAGCTCCTCGGGCGAGACGGTATCCGCCACCAGCAGCACATCCGGGTCTGCGGCGCGGATCTCGTCCAGGTCGTTTTCCCCGTCCTCGTCGGTCAGGCACCCGGCACCCGCCAGCCAGTCGGCGGCGTCGGGCAGCGGGTGCCGGAACACCTGCCCCAGCAGCGTCCACTCGGCGGTGTCCGCCGTGGCCGCCAGGCCCGACAGGTCGGGCAGCAACAGGGCGGTGGCTTTCTCCGGCAGGGCCGCGTCGTAGCGGGCGAGGGTGCTCTCCAGCCGGTCGATCACCCCATAGCCCAGAGCGCGGCCGGTCTCATTGCCGCCCAGCAGCGCCCCAAGCTGGCCATAGAACTGGCGCAGGCCGGCAAGGTCGGCGGGGGTATCCAGCTGGATGACCTCTACCCCCGCCTGTTCCAGCGCGGTCTGCACCGGGCCCGCGAGGGGCGTCTGGCAGAGCACATAGTCCGGCGCGAGGGCGATGATCTCCTCGGTGCGGGGCAGCAGCGGCGTGCCCACGGTGGGAAGGGAGGTGGAGCGGGCGTCACAGTACTCGGTGACGGCGCAGAGGGCCTCGTGCCCCGGCAGGCTCAGCAGCGCCTCGGTGACCATGGGCGAGAGGCTCACCACCTTTGCGGGCTTTTCGCTCACCATGCGGTCGCCCACCATGGCGGGCCACTCCTGCCCGGCCTGGGCCGAGGAGGAGGCGGCGGGCCCCGTCAGCGCCGCCAGGCGGCCGGGAAGGTCCAGCGCCCAGCCCGCAAAGCAGACCAGCAGCAGGGCCAGCAGGCCCGTGAGGATACACAGCGGCAGAAGCGGGCCGCGCCGGGCCGCCTTCCGCTTTGCCGGCCGGGCCGCCGGGCGCGGTGCGGCGCCGGGCGATCTTGCGGCCTGCCGCGGCTGCGGGGCCCGGGCGCTTTGCTCCCCCGGCCCGGGGCCGCGGCGCAGTTTCACCGGCCGGGACGGGGCGGGCGGCGTTTGGTCGGGCGCGGCGGCCTGGGACGGCGCGTTGCTTTTCCCGGGCGCGGCGGCCTTTTTGACCGGCCGGTCCCCCTTCCCGCCGCCCGCGCGGAACACGGTCTTGCCGCCCTGCCGGCGCAGCGAGCCCGAGGGGTCGGCGTCGCCCGCCCGGAAGATATGCTTTTCTGGCGGCATCACACCCGCCCCCTTTGCTCAGGATATGCCGGGACCCGCCGGCGCGTGCCGGCCCTCAGTCCCGGGAGAGTTTTTTGAACAGCCGCACCGCCTTCGTCACCTGGCTCTGGGGGATGCGCCGCCGGAAGGCCGCCATGCTGCGGGCGGAGAAGGGCGCCTCATCCGTGAAGGCAGACAGGCCGATGAAGTATTGCAGATAGGGGTCCTCCCGGATGAGTTCCACCGTCTGCCGGTCGGACAGGCCCAGCGCCGCCCGGATGACCAGGCTGCCGAAGGCCATGCGCAGGGGCAGGGCCACCGCCCCACCCTCGCCAAAGTGGGCGGCGTACTGCTTTTCCAGCTTCAGCCAGTCGATCTTTCCGGCAAGGCGCACCCAGCGGTTCTCCCCGTTCAGGCGCCCCTCAAAGGGCTGCACAAAGTCATACACCGTCAACTGCATCTGGGCCATCTCGTACACGGCACACCGCCCCTTTCGGCGCTTTTTTCTATTGTACCACAAACCGGGCGTCAAAATAAAGGCCGGATGAATCCGGGGCGGGGCAGCGGGCCATACTTCCGGTGCGGGGCCGCCCGGCCCCGACAAAACGCAAGGAGAGATCAGTCATGCAGGTTACCATCGAACCCGGCTGCATCGGGTGCACCCTGTGCGCCTCCACCTGCCCGGCGGTATTCGAGATGGACGCCGAGGGCCTGGCCCGGGTGGCCGCCCAGCCCGGCCCCGCCGACGAGGAGGCCGCCCGGGAGGCCGCCGCCAACTGCCCGGCAAACGTCATCCGGGCCGAGTGAGCCCCGGGGCACAGAAAAAGCCGGTATGGCCAAACGGCCATACCGGCTTTTTTCGTTTTCAGGCGATGGCGCGCCTTACGCCTGGCTGGCGGCCACGGCGCAGGCCACGGTGGCACCCACCATGGGGTTGTTGCCCATGCCGATCAGGCCCATCATCTCCACATGGGCAGGCACGGAGCTGGAGCCCGCGAACTGGGCGTCGCCGTGCATACGGCCCATGGAGTCGGTCAGGCCGTAGCTGGCGGGGCCGGCGGCCACGTTGTCCGGGTGCAGGGTGCGGCCGGTGCCGCCGCCGGAGGCAACGGAGAAGTACTTCTTGCCGTTCTCAATGGCCCACTTCTTGTAGGTGCCGGCCACCAGGTGCTGGAAGCGGGTGGGGTTGGTGGAGTTGCCGGTGATGGAGACCTCCACGGCCTCCTTCTTCATGATGGCAACGCCCTCCAGCACGTCGTTGGCGCCGTAGCACTTCACGGCGGCGCGCTCGCCGTCGGAGAAGGCCTTCTCACGGACGACCTTCAGCTCGCCGGTCTTGAAGTCGAAGTCGGTCTCCACATAGGTGAAGCCGTTGATGCGGCTGATGATATAGGCGGCGTCCTTGCCCAGGCCGTTCAGGATGACACGCAGCGGGGTCTTGCGGGCCTTGTTGGCGGTGCGGGCGATGCCGATGGCGCCCTCGGCGGCGGCGAAGGACTCGTGGCCGGCCAGGAAGGCGAAGCACTTGGTCTCGTCCCGCAGCAGCATGGCGCCCAGGTTGCCGTGGCCCAGGCCCACCTGGCGCTGCTCGGCCACCGAGCCGGGGATGGTGAAGGCCTCCAGGCCCTCGCCGATGGCGGCGGCGCAGTCGGCCGCGTTCTTCAGGCCGCGCTTCACCGCGATGGCGGTGCCCAGGGTGTAGGCCCAGACGGCGTTCTCAAAGCAGATGGGCTGCACGCCCTTGACGATGGCGTCGCAGTCGATGCCCTTGGCCAGCAGCATATCGCGGCAGGCGTCCAGGCTCTCCAGGCCGTTGGCCTTCAGGCACGCCTCGATCTTGGGCATGCGGCGCTCCATAGATTCAAAAGTAGCCATTGTGTAACTCCTCCCCTCTTACTCTTCCCGCGGGTCGATGTACTTCGCAGCGCCATCGAACCGGCCATAGGTGCCGATGTTCTTCTCGTAGGCAGTCTTGGGGTCCTCGCCGTGGCGGATCGCCTCCAGCATCTTGCCCAGCCGCACGAACTGGTAGCCGATGACCTCGTTGTTGTCGTCCAGCGCCAGCTTGAGGATGTAGCCCTCGGTGAGCTCCAGGTAACGAACGCCCTTGGCCTTGGTGGAGAAGATGGTGCCGGTCATGCTGCGCAGGCCCTTGCCCAGGTCCTCCAGGCCGGCGCCGATGGGCAGGCCGTCCTCGCTGAAGGCGGTCTGGCTGCGGCCGTAGACGATCTGGAGGAACAACTCGCGCATGGCCACGTTGATGGCGTCGCACACCAGGTCGGTGTTCAGGGCCTCCAGGATGGTCTTGCCGGGCAGGATCTCGCCCGCCATGGCGGCGGAGTGGGTCATGCCGGAGCAGCCGATGGTCTCCACCAGAGCCTCCTCGATGATGCCCTGCTTGATGTTCAGGGTCAGCTTGCAGGTGCCCTGCTGGGGGGCGCACCAGCCCACGCCGTGGGTCAGGCCGGAAATATCCTTGATCTCATACGCCTTGACCCAGTTGCCTTCCTCCGGGATGGGCGCGGGGCCGTGGTGAGGCCCTTTGGTCAGAGGACACATACGCTCTACTTCATGCGAATAGGTCATGTTCGTTCTCTCCTTTGCTCTTCGTACTGCCGGGTATATTGTGATTGTTTGCACAATGTTCCGCAGTATCCATTATAGGCAAAAAGCCCTCTTTTTTCAAGGCGTTTTCCCCGCCTTTTGCCGCAGTGTGCCACAAATTTTCCCCGCCGCCGCCGGGGCTTTTTGACACCGGCCGGTGATCGTGCAATATCTTTGGGCTTTTTTACAAACACTTTTGTTGCATTTCTACAATAACTATGCTATAGTATGGGGGCGAGGAAAACGGCTGGGGCGCCGTTTTTCAGAAGAGTACGACGGTGGCCCCGCGCCGCGGTTTTGCTTGGGAAAATCGAGAAAGAGAGGTCATCCACCATGGATCGCATCAATGTGAACAATTTCGACGTGAGTGATTTCGCCAAGGTCGTCGCTTCCTGCAAGGGCGACGTGTACATGGTCACCCCCGAGGGCGACCGGCTGAACCTGAAGAGCAAGCTGTGCCAGATGATCGGCTTCACCAGCCTGATCAAGGGCGGCCAGATCGCCTCGGCCCAGTTCGAGTGCTCCGACCCTGAGGACGAGAGCCGCCTGTTCCGGTTCAATCTCTTCGGCGAGAAATAAAAGAGAATCCTGTAAAAACGCGCGCAGAGGCGGCGGCCAGGGCGATGGAGTGGCTCTCCAGCGACACGTCCAGGCTGGTGAGGCCGCTGCCGGGCTCGCCGCCCAGCATCAGTTCCACAAAGGCCCGCACCAGGCCCGCGTCGCCGCCGCTGTGGCCCTCGGCCGCGTCGACGGAGAACACCTGTTCCGGCTGCCCGAACTGCCGCAGCGTGATCTCGCCGGCCAACAGGTCGGCGGTGAGCTCCCCCGCCGTGCCCATGAACTTCGCAAAGCGGGTGTTGTGCTGGGTGAAGCCGGTCATGGTAAAGCCCAGGGTGCTGCCGTCGCTCATCTCCACGTTCACCACCTGGTGATCCACCACGTTGTTGTCGCAGGCGAAAACGCACCGCCCGTAGGGCCCGGTGCGGATGGCCTCCCGCACCGAATCGTGGGTGGGATGGGCCGCCAGCACCTCGCAGGGCCAGCCGTCGTTGCCCGCGTCGATGCCGGTGGCGGCGTTGGTCAGATAGATCTTCTCCGCGTCGAAAGGGCAGTTCTCCTTGGCGGCGCAGCCGGAAAGGCACCGGTCCGCCGCGCCCGCCGGGGCGTGGGCGGCGTTGAAGAAGGAGTTGGCCCCGAAGGAGGACACCCGCGCCGCGCTCTTGCCCGCCAGCCACAGGTAGAGATCGAGATCATGGCAACACTTTTGCAGCAGCATGGGGCTGGAGGTGCGGTCGTCGCGCCAGTTGCCCCGCACAAAGCTGTGGGCCTGGTGCCAGTAGCCCACGTTCTCGATGGCCTGGATGGTCATCACCGTCCCCGCGGCGCCCGCCTCCAGCAGCTCCTTGACCTTGCGGTAGAAGGGGGTGTAGCGCAGCACATGGCACACCACCACCCGCCGGCCGGTCCTGCGGGCGGTCCGGGCCAGCCGGGCGCACTCCTCCAGCGAGGGCGACACGGGTTTTTCCAGCAGCAGGTCGTACCCCTTTTCCAGCGCGGGCACCGCCTGGGGCACATGCTGCCGGTCCATGGTGGCGATGCAGGCCGCGTCCGCCAGGCGCGGGCCGGCCAGCAGTTCCTCCCCCGTTCTGAAGCAGCGCTCCGGCGGCAGCTGCAGGCGGCGTGCCACCTCTTCCCGCCGTTCGTCCACGGGCTCCGCGATGGCGGTCACCCGCACCCTGTCGCCGCACTTCAAAAATTCCGGCAGATAGGTGTCCTTGCCCCGGTTTCCCAGGCCGATCAATGCGATGCTGAAAGAATCCTTCACAGCGTTTTCTCTCCCCTCTTTGGTTCGGATGCTGTGTCCAGTATACACCTGCCGCGGCGGGATGAACAGAGGGGAGTGCCCGGCCGGGCACAAAACAGGCCGCCGGCCCGCGAAAAAAGGGGGCTTGCCCTTTTAAAGCCGTTTGCCCCGGGTGGGGCGCAGCGCCACCAGGCAGGCGAATCCCGCCGCCGCGGCCCCCACCGCCAGCCAGTGCCTGCCGACGGCCAGGCCCAGCGCCCGGGCCGCAAGGGGAAACCCGATGCTGCCCGCGCTCATGCCCAGGGCCAAAAAGCCGTAGTTGACGCCGGTGTGTTTGAGGCCGAACAGGTCGGTGCACAGGCTGGGCAGCACCGCCGCCTCGCCGGAGTAGCAGAAGGTCAGGGCGGTGTAGACGGCGATCACCCACCAGCCGCCGGCGAAGGCGAAGGCCGCCGACAGCCCGGCGAGGCCGGCGAACAGGATGAGGTCCGCCGCCCGCCGGCCGATGCGGTCGCTGAGGGCGGGCATGGCCAGCCGCCCCGCCGCCGAGCCCACCGAGCCGATGGCCACGGCAAGATGGGCGGCGCCCTCCGAGAGGCCCCGCTCCTGGCCCAACTGCACGATGACCGGGCTGAAGAGCAGCACCGCCGGCGTGCCCAGGGCGGTGGCCAGAAAGAGCAGCCGGTACTGCCGCGTGCGCAGCATCTTTTTGGGGGGAAGGTCCGGCCCGCCGCCCGCCGCCGGGGTCTGGGCATTTTCGGGGTTTTCCAGCAGAGCGCTGCCCACGGCGCACACCGCCAGCATGGCGCCCCCCAGCGCCCAGAAGCAGACCCGGATGCCCCACCGCCCGCTCAAAAAGCGCACCAGCAGGGTGAGCGCCGCGCCCGACAGGCCCACCGCCCCGCCGATGACCCCGGTGGCCAGGCCCTTTTTGTCGGCGTACCACTTCTGGGCGCAGCCCATCACCGCCGGGTAGAGGAAGGCGCTGCCCAGCCCCACCGGCAAAGAGAAGGCCAGGTAGAACAGCCACGGCCTGCCCGCCGGCACGAAGCCCACCGCGAAGAAGCCCGCCGCCAGCAGCGCCGTGCCCGCAAAACCGGCGATGCGGGGGCCGGCCTTGTCCTGTAAAAAGCCCCCGATCACGCACCCCAGCCCGTAGGCCCCTATGGTGAGGCTGAGCACAAAGCTGGCCGCCCCCTCGTCGAACCCGTACTCCGCCCGCACCGGCCCCTGGAACACGCCCCAGGCGGCGGGCACCCCGGTGAGGATCTGGATGGCGGCCCCCGCCGCCAGGATGCTCCACCGGTTCTTCTTCAAAAACGCCTGCATCGGCTCTCCCCCTTCTGTGATTTCCGGTTTAGTATGGCCGCTTTCCGGTTGACAAATGCGGCCGCGGGGGGCTATGATATATAGGTTAAACACGCGATACAGGGGGAACCGTCATGAAGATCCATCCGCTCAAGGGCATGAAGGACTATCTGCCCGACGAACAGCGCCTGCGGGACTATGTGCAGGGGCGCATCCTGGCCACCTACCGCGCCAGCGGCTTTCAGCGCATCTCCACTCCCATGCTGGAGGACATGGAGAACCTGGACAAGAGCGAGGGCGGCGACAACCTGAACCTGATCTTCAAGGTGCTCAAGCGGGGGGACAAGCTGGCCGCCGCGCTGGCCTCGGGGCAGGAGAAAGAGCTGTCGGACATGGGGCTGCGCTACGACCTGACGCTGCCGCTGAGCCGCTACTACGCCGCCAACCGGGACAAACTGCCCACGCCCTGCAAGGTCATCCAGACCGACCGGGTGTTCCGCGCCGAGCGGCCCCAGAAGGGCCGGATGCGGGAGTTCGTGCAGTGCGACATCGACATCCTGGGCGACGAGAGCACCAACGCCGAGATCGAACTGATCGACGTGACCGCCCGGGCCCTTCTGGACATCGGCTTCAAGGACTTCACGGTGAACATCAACGACCGGCGCATTTTGCGGGGGATGCTGGCAGGCATGGGCTTTGCCGCCGACAGCCTGGACAGCGTCTGCATCACCTTTGACAAGCTGGACAAGATCGGCGCCGAGGGCGTGACCGCCGAACTGGCCGACAAGGGCTGCCCCGCCGCCGCGGTGGCGGCGCTGAGCGAATTTCTGGCCGCCGGCCGCACCGACCTGCAGGCGGTGAGCGCGCTGTGCGGCGACGAGGCCCTGGCGGCAGACCTTGAGCGGGTGATGGAGGCGGTCAAAACGCTGGCGGACGGAACATACGCCATCGAATACTGCCCCAGCCTGGTGCGGGGCCAGGGCTACTACACCGGCATGGTGTTCGAGGTGACCTGCCCCGCCTTTGCAGGGGCGGTGGCCGGCGGCGGCCGCTACGACAACATGGTGGGCAAGTTCCTGGGCCAGGCGGTGCCGGCGGTGGGCTTTTCCATCGGTTTTGAGCGCATCTGCGGCATCCTGGCGGAGCAGGGCTTCACGGTGCCCGCCGACAAGGCCCGGCTGGCGCTGCTCTACCTGCCCGGGTCGGACTTTGCCGCCGTGCTGAAAAAGGCCGCCGACCTGCGCGGCCAGTACACGGTGACGGTGCTGCCCCAGGCAAAAAAGCTGGGCAAGCAGCTGGGCCAGCTGGAGGCCCAGGGCTTTGCCGCCGCGGCCTTCTTCGACAACGACGACATCAAGGCGCTGGGCGTGGCCCGGTGAGCCGTTTTCCCCTTCGATTTGAACGGGAGGGGCGGGCGAAAGACGTCCGCCCCTCCTTTTTTTGCATAAACGCCCCGCCGCCCGGGCAGACTACTGCCAGGAAGGGAGGAGGAGGCGTGTATGCAGATCTTCTTTAAAATCTGTCTTGTCCTGCTGATCGTGGGCGGTCTGAACTGGGGCCTGGTGGGCCTGTTCAGCTTCAACCTGGTGGGATGGCTGTTCGGCGGTTCCGCCAGCACCATCAGCCGCATCATCTTCACGCTGGTGGGCCTGGCGGCCCTGGGCGCCATCCCCGGCCTGTTCGGCCTGGGCGACGGCGGCGAGCGCACCCAATCCTGAATCTTGTGACCGCAACGGAAAGGCCGCGGCGCTTTTTAAAAGCGCCGCGGCCTTTCCCGCGCAAAAAAGGGGCCCCCGGCGTCTGCCGGGGCCCCTCTGTCTGCTTTGAGATTACAGCTCAGCGAAGTACTTGATGGTGCGCACCATCTGGCTGGTGTAGCTGTTCTCGTTGTCGTACCAGGCCACGACCTGCACCTGATAGGTGTCGTCGTCGATCTTGGTGACCATGGTCTGCGTGGCGTCGAACAGGCTGCCGTAGCGCATGCCGATCACGTCGCTGGACACGATGGGATCCTCGTTGTAGCCGTAGCTCTCGGAAGCGGCGGCCTTCATGGCGGCGTTGATGCTCTCCTTGGTCACGTCCTTGCCCTTGACAACAGCCACCAGGATGGTGGTGGAGCCGGTGGGAACGGGCACGCGCTGGGCGGAGCCGATCAGCTTGCCGTTCAGCTCGGGGATGACCAGG
The DNA here is from genome assembly GCF_944382735.1 of Candidatus Allofournierella merdavium. Lineage (NCBI taxonomy): Bacteria > Bacillati > Bacillota > Clostridia > Eubacteriales > Oscillospiraceae > Allofournierella > Candidatus Allofournierella merdavium. Next base: position 84,767 of record NZ_CALWND010000005.1, read on the forward strand.
CCGATGGCCTTGGCAGCGCCGGTGCTGTTGGGCACGATGTTGGCGGCGCCGGCACGGGCACGGCGCAGGTCGCCCTTGCGGTGGGGGCCGTCCAGGATCATCTGGTCACCGGTGTAGGCGTGCACGGTGGTCATGATGCCGCTCTGGATGGGGTAGGTGTCGTTCAGGGCCTTGGCCATGGGAGCCAGGCAGTTGGTGGTGCAGGAAGCGGCGCTGATGATCTGGTCATCGGCGGTCAGGGTGTTCTCGTTCACGCTGTAAACGATGGTCTTCAGGTCGTTGCCCGCGGGAGCGGAGATGACGACCTTCTTGGCGCCGGCCTGGATGTGGGCCATGGCCTTGTCCTTCTTGGTGAAGAAGCCGGTGCACTCCAGCACCACGTCCACACCCAGCTCGCCCCAGGGCAGCTCGGCGGGGTTGGGGTTCTTGTAGATGGTGATCTTCTTGCCGTCGACGGTGATGGAGTCCTCACCGGCCTCCACGGTGTGACCCGCGTAACGGCCCTGGGCGGTATCGTACTTCAGCAGATGGGCCAGCATCTCGGGGCTGGTCAGATCGTTGATGGCCACCACTTCGTAGCCCTCCGCGCCAAACATCTGACGGAAGGCCAGACGGCCGATGCGGCCGAAACCATTGATTGCAACTTTCACTGCCATTGTAAAATCCTCCTTATGATTCGAGCCCCTCCCTGGCGGGCGGAACTTCTCACGGTTGGTTTTATTGTAACGCAATTCCCGTGAAAGCACAAGGGGCTGTGAAGAATTTAACGCAAAAATGCAAAAGAAAACTTTGGAAGGTACAACGCGCGCATGAACAAAGCCCGCCCCGCCACACTAAAGGGAGACTGAAAAAAGGACGGGGATGGGATGAGCCTGCAAACCGAGTGCCCGCGGCGCACCGCGGCGCTGCTGCGCGCTGAATGCGCCGAGGTGCTCACGGCGGAAGGCGCGGCGGCGCGCGCCGCCGGCTACCGCATTTTGCGCGCGGCGCAGAATCTGGAGATGTGGGCGGATCTCACCGGCGGCGGCTTTCCCGCGCGGGTGATGGACCTTGCCGCCAGCGCCCGGGCGCTGGCCGAGGCGGCGCGGGAGGTGTGCCCCATGCCCCCTTCCCTGCTGCGCTTTGCCGCCTGCGGCCAGCCGCTGCCGGTGGCCGCCAGCGAGCCGGCCTTCGGGGCGGCATTTCTGAATCTTTTGTGCAACAGCCTTGTCTACGGCGGGGCGAAACCGGCGGTGAGCGTGCGCTGCCTGCGCCAGGGCAACCGGGCGGTGCTGCTCTTCCGGGACTGGGGGCCGGGCATCCCGCTCCACCGCCAGCGGCAGGCCCTGACCCCCTTTGCCGGGTCGGGCAGCCTGCCGGGGCTGGGGCTGGGGCTGCCGCTGGCCGCCGCCTTCGCGGCCCGCTACGGCGGGGCCTTCACACTGGAGAGCCGGCCGGGCCGGGGGGTGGCGGCGGCGCTGTCGCTGCCGCTGTGCCCGGTGGCCCGGCTGCCCCGGCCGCCCCACGCCGCCGCTTTGCTGGCCGACCGGTACAGCCCGGTGTATGTGCAGCTGTCGCCCCGGTGCATCCTGCCCGATTGACCCGCGCAAACGGGTATATTATAATGGACGTGCACGATTTTTCGGGAGGCAGGGCATGAAAAAGCGAATCTGTATCCTTTACACCGGCGGCACCATCGGCATGGTGCCCACCCCCAAGGGCTACGCCCCCCGGCGGGGATACCTGGGCCCGCTGCTGGCGGAGATGCCGGAACTCACCGGCCCCGAGGCCCCCGACTGGGACCTGGTGGAGATGGATCCCCTGCTGGACTCCTCCAACATCGCGGTGGACCAGTGGAACGACATCGGCCGGGCCATCTTTGCCCGCTACGGCGATTACGACGGCTTTGTGGTGCTGCACGGCACCGACACCATGGCCTACACCGCCGGCGCGCTGAGTTTCATGCTGGAGAACCTGCAAAAGCCGGTGGTGCTCACCGGCAGCCAGATCCCCCTGTGCCGGCTGCGCAGCGACGGGCGGGAGAACCTGATCACCAGCCTGCTGATCGCGGCCCAGGGCCGGGCCGCCGAGGTGTGCCTTTATTTTGGCGGCAAGCTGCTGCGGGGCAACCGGGCGGTAAAGCGCTCGGCGGACGGGCTGCAGGCCTTTTTCAGCCCCAACTACCCGCCGCTGGCGCTGGCGGGGGTGAACATCCGCTACGACGACGCGGCCCTGCGCCGGCCCGGCCCCGAGGGCCCGCCGGCGCTGGCCCCCTTCGACCAGGTGCCCATCGGGGTGCTGAAGGTGTTCCCCGGCATCCAGTTCGACCTGTTCGAGCCCATCATGACCCGCCGGCTGCGGGGCATCGTGCTGGAGACCTTCGGCGCGGGCAACATCCCCGACGAGCAGGGCGCGCTGCCGCCCCTCATCCGCAAGGCCTGGCAGAACGGCGCGGTGCTGACGGTGTGCAGTCAGTGCTTCCAGGGCGGGGTGCTGCTGGGTGAGTACGCCGCCAGCGCGGCGCTGACGGCGGCGGGGGCGGTGAGCGGCGGCGACATGACCACCGAGGCCGCCGTGGCAAAACTCTACTATCTGTTCAGCAAGGGGCTGGACGCCGCCGCCGTGAAGGAGAAGATGGGAGAAAACCTGCGGGGCGAGCGCAGCGACGCCGCTACATAAATTTCCGCGAAAGAGGCGGCCCCCGCCGGGAAGTTCCCGGCGGGGGCCGCCTCTTGCTTTGTCAGCGCCTGATGATCTTGTAAAGCTGGATGACCAGGGTGGGCGCCAGGGCCAGCAGGGCGATCTGCCCCAGCTGGGCCCCCGAGAGGGCGCTCACGGCGAAGAGGCCCTCCAGCGCCGGCACGAAGAGCACCGCCGCCAGCAGCACCACGCCCAGGACGAAGGCCCCCAGGCTGTACCAGTTGCCGGAAAAGCCCAGCTTGAAGATGGACGCCCGGCCCCGGCAGTTGAACCCGTGGAACAGCCGCGCCAGGGTGAGGGTGGCGAAGGCCATGGTGCTGGCCAGCGCCGCCCCGCCGGCGGAAAGGCCCAGGTAGAAGGCGGTCATGGTGGCGGCGCCGATCAGCGCGCCCTGGGCGCCGATGACGCCCAGCAGCCCCTTGTCCAGGATGGGTTTCCTGGGGTCGCGGGGGGGCTGGTCCAGCAGGTCCTCCCCCGCGGGCTCCATGCCGATGGCCAGGGCGGGCAGGCTGTCGGTGAGGAGGTTGATGAACAGCAGGTGCACCGCCTGGAAGGGCACCGGCAGCCCCGCCAGCGAGGCCCACAGCACGCAGAGGATGCCCGCCGTGTTGCCCGAGAGCAGGAATTGGATGGCGTTTTTGATGTTGGCATAGACGCCCCGGCCGTTCACCACCGCCCGCACGATGGTGGCGAAGTTGTCGTCGGTGAGGATCATGGAGGCGGCGTCCTTGCTCACCTCGGTGCCGGTGATGCCCATGGCCACGCCGATGTCCGCGGCCTTCAGGGCGGGCGCGTCGTTCACCCCGTCGCCGGTCATGGACACGATGCTGCCCCGGCGCTGCCAGGCCTCCACGATGCGGATCTTGTGCTCGGGCGAGACCCGGGCGTAGACCGACACCCGGGGCAGCACCTCGTCCAGCTGAGCGTCGGTCATGCGCTGCAGCGCCGCGCCGTCCAGCGCCTCGTCCCCCGGCCGCAGGATGCCGATCTTGGCGGCGATGGCGCTGGCGGTGACCTTGTGGTCGCCGGTGATCATGATGGTGCGGATGCCGGCGCGCTTCGCGTCCGCCACCGCCTGCACCGACTCGGGCCGGGGCGGGTCCACCATGGCCACCAGGCCCACAAAGGTGAAGTCGCTCTCGCAGGCCATGGTGAGGGGTTCGTCCTCGGCCAGGGTGCGGCGGGCAAAGCCCAGCACCCGCAGCCCCTGCCCCGACCAGGCGTCGTTCACCCTGTCCAGCAGGGCCCTGTCGTCGTCGGTGATGGGCCGCTCGCCCGCCGCCGTGAGGATGCGCGCCGAGCGGGCCAGCAGTTCGTCCATGGCGCCCTTGGTGTAGAGGGTGCGCCGCCCGTCCACCCGGTGCAGGGTGCTCATCAGCTTGCGGTCGGAGTCGAAGGCCAGCTCGCCCAGGCGGGGGTATTCCGCCCGCAGGGCCTGCTCGCTCAGGCCCATGCCCCGCCCCAGCTGCACCAGGGCGATCTCGGTGGGGTCGCCCACCGCGCCCTCCTCGCCGATGGTGGCGTCGCTGGCCAGCAGGCCCATCCCGGCCAGCAGGGTCTGGGCCGGGTCGTCGGCGGCCATGGCGGCCGCGTCCAGCTCCTCGCCGGCCACCCAGGCCTTCTGCACCTCCATGCGGTTCTGGGTGAGGGTGCCGGTCTTGTCCGAGCAGATCACCGACACCGACCCCAGGCTCTCCACCGCCTTCAGGTCCTTGATGACCGCGTTCTGCCGGGCCATCTTCTGCGTGCCCATGGCCAGCACGATGGTGACGATGGAGCTGAGGGCCTCGGGGATGGCGGCCACCGCCAGCGCCACGGCGAACATCAGGGAGTCCAGCACGGGCATGCCGCTGCGGAAGATGGACAGCAGGAACACCACCCCGCAGATGGCCATGATCACCACCGCCAGCTTGCCGCTGAAGGCGTCCAGGCTCTGCTGCAGGGGGGTCTTGCGCTGCTGGGTGCGGTTCATCAGGGCGGCGATGTGGCCGATCTCGGTGTCCATGCCGGTGCCGGTGACCACCATCATCCCCCGGCCGTAGGTGACCAGCGACCCGGAAAAGGCCATGTTTTTCCGGTCGCCCAGGGGCACCTCGTCCCCTTCCAGCGGCCCGTCGGTCTTTTCCACCGGCTCGCTCTCACCGGTGAGGCTGCTCTCGTTGACCTTCAGCGACCAGCTGTTCAAAAGCCGCCCGTCGGCCACCACCATGTCGCCCGCCTCCAGCAGCACCACGTCGCCGGGCACCACCTGTGTGGAGGGCAGGGCCACCGTCTCGCCGCCCCGCAGCACCTTGGCGGTGGGGGCGGACATGGCCTTCAGGCTCTCCAGGCTCTTTTCCGCCTTGAGGTACTGCACCGTGCCCAGCACCGCGTTGAGCAGCAGCACCGCGAAGATCACCAGGGTGCTCTCGCTCTGGCCGCTGGCCAGGGAGATGAGGGCCGCCGCCACGAGGATGATCACCAGCAGGTCCTTGAACTGTTCGGCAAACACCTGCAAAGCGCTCTTTTTCTTGCCCTCCGACAGCTTGTTCTCCCCGTACTGCTCCCGACGGCGGGCCGCCTCGTCGGCGGTGAGGCCCTCGGCGGTGACCTGCAGGGCGTCCAGGGTCTCGCGGGCTGTTTTTTTGTACCAGTTTTCCATCTTTTGTGCCTCCCCTGTCTTCTTTGCGGGCATATAAAATGCCCGGCCGTCCTTGCGCGGCGGCCGGGCAAAAAGAAAAGACCTCCCGGCAGCCGCGGCAAAGCGACTGCTGAAAAGTCTTGTGACCACAAAACACAGGGCCCGCGCCGCCAGGCCCGAGGGGCCGGCTTGTTGGCGGTGCGGCAGGGCGGCTTTGGACCGGCCGCCTACACTACTCCCTTTTCAACACCGTTATTATACCCGGAAGGGGGCGGCGCGTCAATCGCGCCGCCCCCATTTTACAAACATTTTACATTTCAGGTCCCGTCGGCGGCGGGTTCCGGCTCCCGGGCCGGGGCCCCCGCGGAGCCAAAGGCGTACACCGCGCCGCAAAGGCCCACCAGCGCCAGCGCCGCGGCCTCGGCCAGGTCGGCCGGGGCGGCGCTGCCCACCAGAAAGCGGGCCAGCGCGCCGGGGAAGGCCAGGCAGCTGCACAGCAGAAAAGCCGCGCTGCCGGTGAAGAACACCCAGCCGCCGCTGCGCCCGCCGGGCAGATAGGCCACCTTGGCCTGGGCGGCGGTGAAGAGCAGCGCCGCCAGCGCCGCCAGGGCGGCGAAGTTGGCGTCCACCCGGGCCATGCCGGTGGGGGCCAGGCCGAAGCGGCAGATGGTGAGCAGATAGAGCGAGAGGGTGCCCGCCACCCCCCACAGGGCGCTGCCGGTGGGGGCTTCAAACTCGGGGGTGAACCGGCTGCGGCCCAGCAGCAGCATCCAGACGGCGCTGACCAGGTACAGCACCGCGCAGGCCTTGCCGAAGGCGTCCAGCGCCGCCCAGCCGGCCAGTTTCGTGCCCGCCAGCGCGGCAAAGCCGAAGCCGGCCAGAAAGCACGTCACGCCCTGAGCGGTGCTCTGGCCGCAGAGGGCCGCGGGGCGGCGGGGCGCCAGCAGCGCGCCCAGCGCCAGCAGCGCCAGCACGCCCCCCGCCACGGCGTAGCGCGCCCAGGCGGGGCCCCAGGTCACAAAGCCGGTGGCAAGGTCGGTGTAGTTCACCACGTCCAGCCAGCGGGCCGCGCCCGCCGTCGCCGCCACCAGCAGCAGCAAAAAAGCAGCAATGCGTTTCATCAGCGTTCCTCGAGGGTCTTGTATTTCTGCCGCACGCCCAGATACTTGTAGGCCGGGCGGATGATGCGGTTGGCGAACATCACTTCCTCCACCCGGTGAGCGCACCAGCCGGGGATGCGGCTGATGGCGAACAGCGGGGTGTACAGGTCCGGCCCGATGCCCAGCATTTTGTAGATCAGGCCGCTGAACAGGTCCACATTGGCACAGACGGTCTTGTTGCCCTTCTCCTCGGCGAACACCTGGGGGCCCAGCCGCTCCACCAGGCACAGCAGGTTGAACTCGTCCTCAAAGCCCTTCTCCATGGCCAGGTCCCGGGCCTTCTGGCGCAGGATCACCGCCCGGGGATCGCTGAGGGTGTACACCGCGTGGCCCATGCCGTAGATCAGGCCGCTGCCGTCGCCCTCCTGACGGCGGATGATCTTGCGCAGAAACTCCCGCACCTCGTCCTCGTCGGCGTGGTTTTGCACCCCGGCCTGGATCTGGCCCAGCTGCTCCATCACCTTCAGGTTGGCGCCGCCGTGCTTGGGCCCCTTCAGGCTGCCGATGGCCGCCGCGATGGCGGAGTAGGTGTCGGTGCCGGAGGAGGAGAGCACCCGGCAGGTAAAGGCGGAGTTGTTGCCGCCGCCGTGGTCCGCGTGGAGCACCAGGCACAGATCCAGCAGCTTTGCCTCCTCGTGGGTGAACTTCTGGTCCGCCCGGTAGGTGGCCAGGATGTGCTCGGCGGTGCTCTGGCCGGGGGTGGGCATATGGAAATACATGCTCTGGTGGTCGTAGATGCGCCGCTTGATCTGGTAGGCGTTCACCATGATGGTGGGCAGGCCGGCGATCAGGCTGATGGACTGCTCCAGCAGGTTCTCCAGGCTCAGGTCCTCGGGATTCTGGTCGTAGCTGTACATGGCCAGCACGCCCCGGGCCAGCTTGTTCATCAGATTGGGGCTGGGGGCCTTCATGATCATGTCCTCGGCAAAGCCGTCGGGCAGGGCCCGGTGGCTTTGCAGGATCTCATCGAACTGGTCCAGTTCCGAGGCGGTGGGCAGGGTGCCGAAGAGCAGCAGCCAGATGACCTCTTCAAACATGAAGCGGTCCTTCTCATAGGCCTCCTCCACGATCTTTTCCACATTGATGCCCCGGTAGATGAGCTTGCCCGGGATGGGCACCACCCTGCCGTCGGGCGTTTTTTCATAGCCCACCACGTCGCAGACGTTGGTGAGCCCCGCCAGCACGCCGGTGCCGTCCGGGTTGCGCAGCCCCCGCTTGACCCCCAGCCGCTCGCTGGTCTCGGGGTCGATGTAGTTATTTTTCAGGAACTCCTCGCATAGATATTTCATTGTCTCCGGCGCGAGCCGGGTCTTTTCCACCGCCATGATCCTTTTTTCCTTTCCTCATTTGATACTTTCCCGTACTCCGCCGCGTCCCGCGGCCGCCTGTCTCTTTAATATATATATTTTCCATATTACACGGTTTGCCCTTAAATTGCAAGGGCGACAAAAAGGAGGATGTACATGAAACGCGCGCTGCTTCCCATTGCCCTGTTCGCCCTGCTCACCTACTGCCTGCCGCTGGTGAGCCTGCTGGTGCCGGTGCGGGCCTCCGGCGAAAGCGCCGATCCGCCCGCCGCCTCCGCCGACCCGGAGGCCGGTCAGAGCCCCGCCGCCCAGTTCCTTGCTCCCGCCGACCCGGACGAGACGGGGCAGCAGCCGGCGGACGCGGAGGCCGACAGCGAGGTGATCCGCCTGTGGGACGCGGGCGCCGGCGAGGTGCTGGAGGTGCCGCTGCTGGAGTATCTCATCGGGGCGGCGGCCAGCGAGATGCCGGTGACCTGGCCGGACGAGGCGCTGAAGGCCCAGGCCATTGCCAGCCACAGCTACGCCCTCTACCAGCGGGACCACGCCGAGGCGGACAAGCTCTCGGGGGCCTGGTTCTCGGTGGACCCGGCACGCCGGCAGGGCTACATGAGCAAGGAGGTGCTGCAAAGCTACTGGGGCGACGCCTTTGCGGCCAATTATGCCCGTCTGGAGGCGCTGTTCACCCCCCTTTTGCACCAGGTGCTCACCTTTGAGGGGGCGCCGGCGGCGGCCTGTTACCACGCCATCAGCAACGGGCAGACCGAGGCCAGCGAGAACGTGTGGAACGAGGCGCTGCCCTACCTGGCGGGGGTGGATTCCACCCTGGACCTCACCGCCGAGGGGTATGAACAGACGGTGACCTACACCACCCAGCAGATGTACGACGCCATCGTGCTGGCGGTGCCGGGGGCCGCGCCGGAGGAGGGCGAACCGGAGGGCTGGTTCGGCGAAGCCAGCTACACCCCCGCCGGCTATGTGGACAAGATCCAGTGCGCCGGGGTGTTCGTGCGGGGCACCGACCTGCGCACGGCGCTGGGGCTGCGCAGCGCCTGTTTTTCCATCGAGTATTCCGACGGGGTGTTTGCGGTCACCACCAGGGGATACGGGCACGGCGTGGGGATGAGCCAGTACGGCGCCAGCGCCATGGCCCTCACCGGCAAAAGCTGCGCCGAGATCCTGGCCCACTACTACCCCGGCACCGCCCTGGAGACGCTGCCGGGCTGAGCGCGGACGAAAGGGCCGCCCGCGGGGAGAAAAGATCTCCCCGCGGGCGGCCCTTTTTTGCATTTTCACAGCAGCCGGCACAGCACGCTCTCGGGCGGGAGTTCCTCCATCCGCCCGCCCACCGCCGAAAGGAAGTGGGCGTCGGAGGAGGCGAGCACCTCGAGACCGGGGGGCAGCAGACCCCGCCGCTCATACTCCGCCGCCCGCTCCGGCCTTTGCAGTTCCACCGCCCGAAAGCCCGCCTCGGCGGGCAGCAGCCCCAGCACGGAAAAAGCGGAATAACTGCCCGCGTCGGCGTGGGCGGGCACCGGCTCGCCGCCTAAGAAGCGGCACCGGGCGGCCGCCTCCTCCAGCGGCCAGGCGCAGGCGGCGGGCAGCAGCTTGTTGATCCTGGCCAGCACCCGGTCCTCCTCGTCCATCACCCACTGCTCGCCCCAGATGGCCGGGTCGCAGGGCAGGGGCGGCAGCGCCTGCCACAGCTGCCGGCCGTACTCCAGCGCCGCCTCCACCGTTTTGAAGTAGCACAGAAGATGGATCTCCTCGGCGCAGGTGACCTCCAGCCCCGGCAGCAGGCGCAGCCCGTACTCCCGGCAGGCCCGCGCGGCGGCGGGCAGGTTCAGGGCGCTGTTGTGGTCGGTGACGGCGATGAGCCCGGCCCCCGCCAGCTTCGCCAGCCCCGCCACGTTGGCGGGGGTCATGTCCCGGTCGGCGCAGGGGGAAAGGCAGGTGTGCAGGTGCAGGTCGTACCGCATCGCCTTTTCCCCCTTTCGTTTTTACAGGCCCATGGCCTTTGCCAGGGCAAGGCTCGCCTCAAATTCCGGCAGGTCGGTGGCAAACACCAGCACATCGTTTTCCGCCGCCCGCTGCCGGGCGGTGTCGTCCAGAACGGCGCCGTGGCAGAGCACGACGCAGGCGCACTCCGCCAGGCAGGCCACCGCCACCGCGTTCACGTTGCCCATCACGGTGAACCAGGCGTCCCCCTCCTTCGCCCGGCCCATGGCCCAGCTCAAAAGGTCGCCGGTGAAGACCCCTTTTATCTCCCGCTCCTCCCCCGGCACCAGCGGCAAAAAGCCGCAGGCGGCGGGCAGGTCGTTGGTGGTCATCGTCCCTCGCCCCCTTCCCCGGCCGCTCTCTCCTGTTTTGCCAGCAGCGCCTCCAGCTGGCGGCAGCGCAGCAGGGCGCAGTCGGTCACCTGGGCCAGGCCCCGCACCACGTCCTCCGCCAGCGCCTCGCAGCTGGGCGCGCCGCAGGCGCCGCAGTCCAGCCCCGGCAGGGCCTTGCAGATGGCCTGCATCCGGTTGTATCGCTCGAACCGCTCCCCCCGGGTGGCCCCCAGTTCCAGCACCGGGGCGTAGGTGAGGTCGGTGTCCCACAGCATCCCGGTGGGCACCCCGCCGTTCAGCCGGTTCACCGTGCCCGCCACCGTGCGCTGCATCCGCTTGAGTTTGGTGCGGGCGATGTAGGGGTTTTCCAGCTGCAGCACGCCCCCCAGGCAGCCGCCCGCGCAGGCCCGCAGCTCCACAAAGTCGATTTGGTCGTATTTTTCGTCCTCCAGATCCTCCAGCACCCGGGTGATGTTCTCCATGCCGTCCGCCACCAGGTGATTCTCCACCCCGGACAGGCCCAGCGCCTCGCCACCGCTGGCCGCCCAGGCCAGGCCCGCCGCGCCCGCCGTCGCCCGGTGGGGCGGGGTGCGGCTGCCGTCCATCAGTGCCAGCAGTTTGGGGTAGATCTCCGCCGCGGCCACCGCCCCGTCCAGGGCGCTGCGGCTGCTGCCCACCGGCGCGCGGCGCATGGTGACCTTGGCCGGGCAGGGCACGATGGCGATGCAGCCGATCTTTTCCGCTGGCAGGCCGGTCTTTTCCGCGGCCCGCTCCTTGGCCATGCGGGCCGCCAGTTCCATGGGCGGCACCAGGGGCAGCACATGGTCGATCAGCTGGGGAAAGCGCACCCGGATGAGCCGCGTCACCGCCGGGCAGGCGGAACTGATCACCGGCTTTTCCACGCTGCCGGTGGCCAGGATGCGGCTGGTGGCGTCGCTGATGAGTTCGGCGGCGGCCGCCTCCTCAAACACGTCGTCAAAGCCGGCTTTGCACAGCGCGTCCAGCACCAGATCCTGATTTTTCTGGTGGTTGTACTGCACATAGAGGCTGGGGGGCACGATGGCCACCCGGTATTCGAAATGCCCCAGCAGCGCCAGCGGGTCGCTCACCGCCCGCTTGGCCCGGTGGGGGCAAAGCCGGATGCACTCGCCGCAGTCGATGCAGCGCCCCGCCTCGATCACCGCTTTGCCGCCCCGCACCCGGATGGCCTGGGTGGGGCAGCGCTTGATGCAGTTGGTGCAGCCGTTGCACAGCCGCTTTTCCAGCGTGACCGAATGCACGAATTGGTCCATGTTCCCCTCCCCGAACGGCGCGCCGCTCAGTCGATGTTCACCCGCATGGCGATGGTGGTGCCCACCCCCACGGTGGATTCGATGTGGAATTCATCGGTGTAGCGCTTCATGTTGGGCAGGCCCATGCCCGCCCCGAAGCCCAGGCTGCGCACCTCGGCGCTGGCGGTGGAAAAGCCCTCCCGCATGGCCTGCTCGATGTCCGGGATGCCGGGCCCGTGATCCGACAGCACCATCTCCACCGCCTCGTCGCCGATGGCCACGTCGATGCGCCCGCCCCCCGCGTGGATGGCCAGGTTGATCTCCCCCTCGTAGAGGGCGATGGCGATGCGCCGCACCGCCGCCGCGGGCAGGCCCAGCTTTTTCAGGGTGGACTTCAGCTCGGCGCTGGCCTCCCCCGCCCGGGCGAAGTCGTCGCCGGGCACGGTGTACTCCAGCCGGATGGGTTCGCTCATGCCATCTCCCCTCCCCGCAGGCCCTGCTGATAGAGCCTGCCGCAGGCGGTGAACATGGGCAGGTCGGTGGAGAGCACCGCCATCCCCCGCGCCGCCGCCATCTCCACGATCTGCGCCTGGGGCTGCTTGCCCCGCACAAACACGATGCACACCATGTCCATCATCTCGGCGGTGCGCACCACCTGGGGATTGTTCAGCCCGGTGAGCAGCACCGCCTGGTCCTTCACATAGGCCAGCACGTCGCTCATCATATCGCTGCCGCAAGCCCCGTGCACCTGGGTGTCCAGGTCGGCAGCTGGCGTGTGCAGCGTCGCGTTCAGAATGTCTCTCACCTGCCCGATGGTCATATCGGCGCCCTCCCTTTTCCCTCGGGCGGCCCGGCCGGCCGCCTCTTTGCTTTTATTATAAAAGACGCCCACCCCGCTGACAAGGGCGGATTTGGGGTATTTTTCACAATTTCATTGAAACATCCCGTTCAATTTTGTCTGTATTTCTCGCCCTCAGATTGTTTATTCCGTAACGATCTTTTGGTATAATGGTCTTGTATGGGCAGGTACCGCTGCCCCCGTGACCAACCATCAGGAGGGATAGTATGAGGCACTTTTCCACCGTGCCGTTTGCCGGCACACCCGAACAGGAAGGGCAGTTGAAGGCCTGGCTGGACGAAAACCGGGACACGCCGGGCGCGCTGATGCCCGCCCTGCAGAAGGCCCAGGAGATCTACGGCTACCTGCCCATCGAAGTACAGCGCATGGTGGCCGAGGCGCTGGGCAAGCCCCTGGCCGAAGTGTACGGCGTGGCCACTTTTTACAGCCAGTTCAGCCTGACGCCCAAGGGCAAATACCGCATCAGCGTGTGTCTGGGCACCGCCTGCTATGTGAAGGGCAGCGGCAAGCTGTATGAAAAGCTGCAGGAGAAACTGGGCATCGCCGGCGGCGAGTGCACGCCGGACGGCAAGTTCAGCCTGGACGCCTGCCGCTGCGTGGGCGCCTGCGGCCTGGCCCCGGTGCTGATGGTGAACGACGACGTCTATGGCCGGCTGACGGTGGACGATCTGGACGGCATCCTGGCCAAATACCAGGACTGAGCGGGCAAAAGGAGGCCGGAGGGTGCAGGAACTTTCGATGAACCTGCTGGACGTGGCGGAGAACGCGGTGGCCGCCGGTGCAACGCTGGTGCGCATCGACCTTGCGGTGGACAACGCCGCCCGCCGGCTGCGGCTTTCCATCACCGACAACGGCAAGGGGATGGACCCGGCGCTGGCCGCCCGGGTGACCGATCCCTTCTGCACCAGCCGCACCAGCCGCAAGGTGGGCCTGGGGCTGCCCTTTCTGAAGATGGCGGCCGAGCTCACCGGCGGGCAGCTGACGCTGGAGAGCGAAGAAGGCAGAGGCACCGCCGTGACGGCGCTCTTTTGCACCGACCACATCGACATGCCACCCCTGGGGGACACGGCCGCCAGCGTGGCGGGCCTTATCCAGTGCAGCCCGGACATCGACTTCGTGTTCACCCTCACCGGGCCCGGCGGCGCTTTTTGCGCCGACACCCGCGAGATGCGGCCGCTGCTGGGCGGGGTGAGCTTCGCGGAGCCGGAGGTGGCCTTGTGGCTGCGGGAATATCTGGCCGAACACATCCGTGAGATTTTGGAAAAGGAGTAACGCTGTATGAAGAGTTTGCAGGAACTGGCGGCCATCCGGGACCGGATGCGCCAGACCGTGAATACCCGCGAGCCGGGCGAAAACCCCATCCGCGTGCAGGTGGGCATGGCCACCTGCGGCATCGCCATGGGCGCGCGGCCCGTGCTGAACGCCTTCACCGAAGAGGTGGCCCGCCGGGGGCTTTCCGGCATCATGGTCACCCAGACGGGCTGCATCGGCATCTGCAAGTACGAGCCGGTGGTGGAGGTGTTCGTGCCGGGGCAGGAGAAGGTGACCTATGTGCACATGACCCCCGAAAAGGCCGCCCGGGTGGTGGCGGAACATCTGGCGGGCGGCCATGTGGTGACCGAATACACCATCGGCCAGGCCGGCACGGAAGAATAAGGAGGCGAAGCCAATGTACAGAAGTCATGTCATGATCTGCGGCGGCACCGGCTGCACCTCCTCCGGCAGCGACCGGGTGGCGGCGGCCTTCGAGGCGGAGATCGTCACCGCCGGGCTGGAAAACGAGGTGAAGGTCATCCGCACCGGCTGCTTCGGCCTGTGCGCTTTGGGCCCCATCGTGGTGATCTACCCCGAGGGCACCTTTTACAGCATGGTCAAGCCCGAGGACGTGGCGGAGATCGTGGGCGAGCACCTCTTGAAGGGCCGCCCGGTGATCCGCCTGCTCTACAACGAGACGGTGGCCGAGGACAACTCCATCAAGAGCCTGGACGAGACCTCCTTCTACAAAAAGCAAAAGCGCATCGCCCTGCGCAACTGCGGCGTCATCAACCCCGAGAACATCGAGGAGTACATCGCCTTCGACGGCTACGCCGCCCTGGGCAAGGCCCTCACCGAGATGACCCCCGATGAGGTCATCCAGGTGGTGCTGGACTCCGGCCTGCGGGGCCGGGGCGGCGGCGGCTTCCCCACCGGGCGCAAGTGGCAGCTGGCCTGCGCCGACCGGGGCAAGGTGGAAAAATACGTCTGCTGCAACGCCGACGAGGGCGACCCGGGGGCCTTTATGGACCGCAGCGTGCTGGAAGGCGACCCCCACAGCGTCATCGAGGCCATGGCCATCGCCGGCTACGCCATCGGGGCAGACCGGGGCTATGTGTATGTGCGGGCGGAGTATCCCATCGCGGTGAACCGGCTGTCCACCGCCATCGCCCAGGCCCGGGAGTACGGCCTGCTGGGCCAAAACATCTTCGGCACCGACTTCTCCTTCGACATCGACATCAAGCTGGGCGCGGGCGCCTTCGTCTGCGGCGAGGAGACTGCCCTGATGACCAGCATCGAGGGCAACCGGGGCGAGCCGCGGCCCCGCCCGCCCTTCCCCGCCAAGAAGGGCCTGTTCGGCCGGCCCACCATCCTGAACAACGTGGAGACCTACGCCAACATCCCCCAGATCATCCTGAAGGGGGCGGACTGGTTCCGCAGCATGGGCACCGAGAAGAGCCCCGGCACCAAGGTGTTCGCCCTGGGCGGCAAGATCAAGCACACCGGCCTTGTGGAAGTGCCCATGGGCACCACCCTGCGGGAGATCGTGGAGGAGATCGGCGGCGGCATCCCCGGCGGCAAGAAGTTCAAGGCCGCCCAGACCGGCGGGCCCTCCGGCGGCTGCATCCCCGCCAGCCTCATCGACACCCCCATCGACTACGACAACCTGATGGCCATCGGCAGCATGATGGGCTCCGGCGGCCTGATCGTCATGGACGAGGACACCTGCATGGTGGACATCGCCAAGTTCTTTTTGGAATTTACGGTGGACGAGAGCTGCGGCAAGTGCACCCCCTGCCGGGTGGGCACCAAGCGCCTTTTGGAACTGCTGGAGAAGATCACCAGCGGCAACGGCACCATGCGGGATCTGGAGCGCATCGAGGAACTGGCCCAGTTCATCAAGGAGAACAGCCTGTGCGGCCTGGGGCAGACCGCCCCGAACCCGGTGCTCTCCACCCTGAAGTACTTCCGGGAGGAGTACCTGGCCCACATCCAGGACAAGCGCTGCCCCGCCGGGGTGTGCAAGGCCCTGCTCACCTACAAGATCGACGAGACCAAGTGCCGCGGCTGCACCCTCTGCGCCCGGGCCTGCCCCGCGGGCGCCATCAACGGCAGCGTGCGCAACCCCCACAACATCGACACCCTCAAGTGTGTCAAGTGCGGGGCCTGCATGGAGACCTGCCGCTTCGGCGCCATCAGCAAGGGTTAAAGGAGGACGGGAAGAATGGAAATGGTAAACCTGAAGATCAACAACGTGCCCTGCAAAGCGCCGGCGGGGGCCACCATCCTGGAGGCCGCCCACGAGATCGGCATCACCATCCCCACCCTGTGCTACTTAAAGGAGATCCAGCGGGTGAACGGCGCCTGCCGCGTCTGCGTGGTGGAGGTGAAGGGGGCGAAAAACCTGCTGCCCGCCTGCGTCTACCCGGTGAGCGAGGGCATGGAGGTGTTCACCAACACCCCCAAGGTGCAGGCCGCCCGCAAGACCAACCTGGAGCTCATCCTCTCTACCCACAACCAGGACTGCATGAGCTGCGTGCGCAGCGGCGACTGCGAGCTGCTGCGGCTGTGCAAGCAGTACGGGGTGGACAAATCCAACTCCTTCGAGGGCGCGATGCCCGAGCGCCAGGACGACTACAGCGCCCTGCACCTTTTGAAGGACAACTCCAAGTGCATCATCTGCCGCCGCTGCATCTCCACCTGCGCCGAGAATCAGGGCGTGGGGGTCATCAACGTGGTGGAGCGGGGCTTCAACACCCACATCGCCTGCGCCTTTGAGGGCAAGCTGGCGGACTCCACCTGCATCGGCTGCGGCCAGTGCATCAACGTCTGCCCCACCGGCGCGCTGGTGGAGCGGGACGACACCGGCAAGGTGTGGGCCGCCCTGGGCGACCCCACCCGCCACGTCATCGTGCAGACCGCCCCCAGCGTGCGGGCGGCCCTGGGCGAGGAGTTCGGCCTGCCCATCGGCACCAACGTGCAGGGCAAGATGGTGGCCGCCCTGCGGCGGCTGGGCTTTGCCGGCGTGTTCGACACCGACTTTGCCGCCGACATGACCATCATGGAGGAGGCTACCGAGTTTCTGCACCGGGTGAAGGAGGGCGGCCCCCTGCCCCTCATCACCAGCTGCAGCCCCGGCTGGGTGCGCTACTGCGAGACCTTCCACCCGGACTTCATCCCCAACCTCTCCAGCTGCAAGAGCCCCCAGCAGATGTTCGGGGCGCTGAGCAAGACCTACTACGCGCAAAAGATGGGCATCGACCCCCGGGACATCTACTGCGTCAGCGTGATGCCCTGCACCGCCAAGAAGCTGGAGATCGGCCGCCCGGACGAGTGCGCCGCCGGCGAGGGCATCCCCGATGTGGACGTGTCCATCACCACCCGGGAGCTGGCGCGGATGATCCACCGCAGCGGCCTGCGCTTCAACGACCTGCCCGACGAGGACTTCGACCCCGCCATGGGCGAGGCCTCCGGCGCGGGGCACATCTTCGGCGCCACCGGCGGCGTGATGGAGGCGGCGCTGCGCACCGCGGTGGAGACCCTCACCGGCCAGGAGGTGCAGCCGGTGGAGTTCGAGGCCGTGCGGGGCACCAAAGGCATCAAGGAGGCCACCTACCAGGTGGAGGACCTGACGCTGCGGGTGTGCGTGGTCAGCGGCACCGCCAACGCCGGCAAGGTGCTGGACATGGTGCGCCGCGGCGAAAAGCAGTACGACTTCATCGAGGTGATGGCCTGCCCCGGCGGCTGCGTCAACGGCGGCGGCCAGCCCATCCAGCCCGCCCCGGTGCGCAACTTCACCGACATCAAGGCCCTGCGCGCCAAGGCCCTCTACGATCAGGACGAGCACAGCCCCGTGCGCAAGAGCCACGAGAACCTGCTGGTGAAAAAGGTGTATGTGGAGTTTTTGGGCAAGCCCGGCGGCAAGAAGGCCCACGAGATCCTGCACACCCACTACCAGAAGCGGGAGAAGTTGTATTGAGCGGGAAAATCCGCTAAAATAGACTGCAGAGCGCCGCTTTGCAGAAAGACGCGCGCCGGGCGGCGCGGGGCATCCCCCCGCGCTGCCCGGCGGCCCTTTTGGGGCGCGGCGCAACAGGGGCACGGGAGGCGGGCAGCGGTGAACGACATCAGCTTTCAGCAGATACTGTATTTTCGGGCAGCCATGCGCAGCACCAGCTTTTCGGCCGCCGCGAAACTGGCCTACACCACCCAGTCCACCATCAGCAAGGAGATGCGGGCGCTGGAGCGGGTGGTGGGCGAGCCGCTGTTCATTCGGGGCAAGCGGGGCAGCTTTCCCACCCAGCGGGCGGTGGAACTGGACATGGAGCTGACGGGGATCTACGACACGGTGGACCGCCTGCTCACCGGCTCCGAGGCCCTGGGCAAGGAGGAGCTCGGCATCGGCTTCTGCCAGAGCATCGATTTTCTGTCGGCCATACCCCATTTCTTCGAGACGCTGCGGGAATTTGAGGAGGAGCTGAACGTCCGGCTGGTCTGCCGGGAGAACAGCGAGGTGCTGAGCGGCGTTCTGGACGGCTCGCTGGACCTGGGGTTCATCCTGTCGGACTCCAACCCCGTGAACCCCAACATCAAACTGCACACGGCGGTGTCCGCCGCGCCCCGGGTGTACTTTTCCCGCAACTGCCCGCTGGCCCGGGCCGACAAGCCCCTCTCGCCGGAGGCCTTTTCCCGCTATCCCCTCATCACCACAAAATACCTGATCGAGCAGAACGGCTACCGGATGGTCAATCTGCTGCCCTTCACCCCCGCCTGGATCAAGATCGTGGACTCCTACGACGACGTGCTCCTGCATCTTGCCACCGGGCGCTACATCACCCTGCTGCGCCCCTATGTGAACCTGGCCAACAACGTGAACGTGGTGGGCTATGAACTGCCCGCCAGCTATTCCCTCAAGCAGGGCGTGTCGATGATCTGGCGCAAGGACAACAAAAACAGCCGGCTGAAAGCCCTGCTGAACAAACTGCGCCTTTACGACAAGCAGCCGTGAGGGCGCGCAGTCCCAGGAAACGCAAAGAAGGCCCCCGCGCGGTTTGCACCGCGCGGGGGCCTTCTTTGCGCTGAAAAAGCCGGCGGCCGCCCTCAAACGGGAGGCCGCCGGCCGGAAGCTGCCGGTCAGGCAGATTTTTTGCTGATCGCCCGGAAGATGAAATAGGCGGGGATGGAGGTGGCCATCAGGCCGATGCTCTTGAGCATCTGCGCGGGGGTGCAGGTGAGGCAGATGGCAAGGGTGATGGCAATGGCCAGGATGGTGGTGACGGGGTAGCCCGGCATCTTCAGGGGGCGCTTCAACTCGGGCCGCTTTTTGCGCAGCACCAGCAGCGACAGGCAGACAACGCATTCCAGGATGCGCCCGGCGAAGACGTTGATGGCCAGCAGGGTGCTGAAGGAGCCGGTCCACACAAAGACCAGCGCCACCAGGCAGATGAACAGGGTGGGCACATAGGGGGTGTTGAACTTGCTGTGCAGCCGGCCGAAGGATTTGAACATCAGGCCGTGCTGGCTCATGGAGAAGGTCACCCGGGGATAGCTCATGATGCCGCCGTTCAGCGCGCCGAAGATGGACACGCAGGCGCCGATGGTGACGATGACGGTGCCGGCGGTGCCGAAGATGGCGGTGCCGGCGTCCACCACGGGGGTCTCGCTGCCGGCCAGGGCGGCGAAGCCCACGGTGCCCACGCAGGCCACCGAGATCAGGATGTTCACAGCGATGACCACCACCATGCCGATGATCAGCGCCCGGGGCAGGGTCTTTTCGGGGTTCTTGATGTCACCGGCCATGTAAGCCAGCTGGTAGTAGCCGCCGAAGGCCAGGAAGGCGGGGAACGCCGCGCTCAGCACGCCGCTGGCGCCGGTCTGCGCGTCCGGCACCACGGTGGTGAAGTTCTCGGGCGAGAGGATGAAGAAGCCGCCCACGATCACCAGGATCAGCGCCAGCAGCTTGCCCACGGTGAAGATGTTCGCCACGGTGGAGCCCAGCTTGGTGCCGCAGATGTTCAGGATCATCAGGGCGAGGATGATGGCCGAGGCGATCATCTTGATGCCGGTGGCGGTGATGCCGGGCACCAGCTTGGCGAAGTTGGTGGCAAAGCCGGTGGCCAGCATGGCCACCAGCGGGATGTAGTTGCCGATGGTCATGGACCAGCCGTAGACAAAGCCGCCGGGCTTGCCGAAGGCCTCGGTGATGTAGACGTAGGGGCCGCCGGCCTCCGGTATGGCCGGGGCCAGTTCGGAGTAGACCAGGGCGCAGAGGATGCCGCTGGCGCCCGCCAGCACCCAGGCGATCATGAACGGGCCGAAGGAGCCCGCCGCCGCAGCCACGGTGCCGGGGGTCATAAAGATGCCCGAGCCGATCACGGCACCCACCAGGATGGACACCGCGCCGAACAGGCCGATCTGGCGCTTCAGTCCTGTCTCTTGTGCGTTCATCTCACACCTCTCCTTTCACGGTGCTCTTTTCCAGGGCGTGCTCGATGGCCCAGGGCGAGAGCTCCTGCCCGATGCCCGGCAGTTCCGGCACGCTGCAGAAGCCCTTCTCGTCGGGCTGGTAATCGTAGACGCCCAGGCGGATGTTCTTGTCGTTGCGGTTGGTGACGTGATGCTCGTGGATCACGAAGTTCGGGATGGAGGATTCCACATGGAGCGACGCCGCGATGGCGATGGGGCTGCCGCAGACGTGGATCTGGATGCCCGCGTCCACCGCCGCGGCCATGGAGGCGATCTTCATCGCCTCGGTGATGCCGCCGCAGGTGCCCAGGTCGGGCTGGTAGATCTGGTAGGCGTCCTGCTTGATCAGGTTCGCGTAGTGGTACTTGCCATACACCCGCTCGCCGCCTGCCTGGGGAATGGCGGAAAGCTTGCGCACCGTCTCCAGCACCTGCAGGTTCATGGGGGTGCAGGTCTCCTCCATGAACATGATGTTGTAGGGCTTGATGATCTCGCTCATCTCCACCGCGGACACCGCGTCAGTGCGGGCGTGGTTCTCCACGATGATGTCCACCTTGTCGCCCACGGCGCGCCGCACCGCGCTCACCCGCTCGTCGATCAGGGCGCGCACCTCCGGGTGGATGGGCCCCTTCAAAAAGCCCAGACGGCCGCCCTGCGCGTCATAGGTGATAAAGTTGATCTTGATGGCGTCGAAGCCCTCGGAGACCGCCTTGAGGGAGTGCTCCACCAGGTCCTCTGTCTTGTAGCCCCGGTCGAACACCATGCCCTTGCCCCAGCCGAACTGAAGCTGGCTGGCGTAGGCCCGCAGCTTGTCGCGGCACTTGCCGCCCAGCAGCTTGTAGAGCGGAACGTTCAGCGCCTTCGCCTTGATGTCCCAGCAGGCCATGTCGATGGTGCTGATCGCGGAGAACATCACCGTGCCGCCGCCCTGCGCCCAGAAGGTCTGGGTGTACATCCGATCCCAGACGGCCTCCGTGGCCATCGGGTCCATCCCGATCACCAGCGGAGCCACTTCCTGGATCATGCGGTAGGATGCGCTGGCCCCCGTGTCGAACCCGACGGAAGCCTCGCCATAGCCATAGATCCCTTCATCCGTGTTGACACGGCAGACGATGGGCCGCCACCCGGGCGAGCCGCCATCCAGAAGGAAGGTGTCGATGCTTTGGATCTTCAAGAAAACTTACCTCCTCGTTTCACATCTGTCAGTACTGACCTTGCCTTCATTATACGGCATTCCGCGCCAGTCAGTCATTCCAAGATGGAATGGATCGCATTCCTTTTGCTCATAGCCCCTCCGATGAGGCGTTTCTCCTTTTCGCGCCCCGGCTCCCCATTCTGCGACAGAAAATTTAAATACTCACTGTAAAATTATAATACAATTACACAAAAACAGGCGGCGGTCCAACGGCCCGCCGTCTGTTTCGTGTGGTGCAAATTCCGTGGCGCTTCCCCCGCTAGGTATTCCAGCTTCGCCTTTTGGCAGAAGCCGCCCCCCGCCGCGCGCAAAAGGCCGCCGCCGGGGCGGACGGTCAAAAAAGGGCGGCGGACAAAGCCGTCCGCCGCCCTTTCGTTGTTTGCAATGCCGCTCAGTTCAGGATGGTGAGTTCGGTCTCGGGGTCGAACAGATGCACCTTGTGGGGGTCGAAGGCCACCACCACGTCGCTGCCGTTCTTCGCCTTGGAGGTGGGGGCCACGCGGGCGGTGAGCTTGCTGCCCTTGTAGTCCAGGTAGAGGTAGATCTCGCTGCCCATCAGCTCGCTGACCTCCACGTTGGCGGTGAGCTTGCAGTCGCCGTGCTTGGCCACGAACTCCTCGTCGTCCTTGATGTCCTCGGGGCGCACACCGGCCTTGACGGCCTTGCCCACATAGGCGTCCAGCTTGCCGTCGGCGGTCTTCTCCGGGGGCAGGATGATCTTGTCGCCGCTGAGATCGATCACATAGTTGCCGCCCTCCTTGTTCAGGGTGGCATCCAGGAAGTTCATCTGGGGGCTGCCGATGAAGCCCGCCACGAACATGTTGCAGGGCAGGTCGTACAGGTGCTGGGGGGTGTCGACCTGCTGGATGATGCCGTCCTTCATGACCACGATGCGGTCGCCCATGGTCATGGCCTCGGTCTGGTCATGGGTGACGTAGATGAATGTGGTGGCCAGCTTCTGATGCAGCTTGATGATCTCGGTGCGCATGCTGGTGCGCAGCTTGGCGTCCAGGTTGGACAGAGGCTCATCCAGCAGGAACACCGCCGGGTTGCGCACCATGGCGCGGCCCAGGGCAACGCGCTGGCGCTGGCCGCCGGACAGCGCCTTGGGCTTGCGGTCCAGCAGGTGCTCGATGTCCAGCACCTTGGCGGCCTCGCGCACCCGCTTGTCGATCTCGTCCTTCGGGGTCTTGCGCAGTTCCAGGCCGAAGGCCATGTTCTTGTACACGGTCATGTGGGGGTACAGGGCGTAGTTCTGGAACACCATGGCGATGTCGCGGTCCTTGGGAGGAACGTCGTTCACCAGCCGGTCGCCGATGTACAATTCGCCCTTGCTGATCTCCTCCAGGCCGGCGATCATGCGCAGGGTGGTGGATTTGCCGCAGCCGGAGGGGCCCACCAGGATGATGAACTCCTTGTCCGCGATCTCCAGGTTGAAATCCTTCACGGCGGTGACATCGCCGGGGTAGATCTTGTAGATATGCTGTAAGCTGATGCTGGCCATCCTTGCAAAACTCCTTTTCATAAATTATTCATTCATTGATGTGCGTTGACGTCACATCCTCTGTTTACTATAATAATACCAGGGATTTTTGCGGATTAAATAGTATTTTATTGATTTGAGGTGGCAAAAATTGATGTTCGATTGCACGCGGGTGGCGCGGCTGGAGCAGACGGCGGACGAGCAGTTCAGCCTGCCCCTTACCCTGCCGGGCGAGGGGCTGTGGGCGGGGGTGCTCTCCAGCGGGCGGTGCGCTTTGGAAAACGACGAGGCCCGGCTGGCGGGGGCGGGCAGCCTGCTGCTGGCGGCGGGGCCGGTGCGGCTGGTGCCCGCGGAGCAGTGTCACCTGCTGGCGGTGCGGCTGGAGGGGCTTGCCGTTCAGCTGTTCCTGCGGGGGCTGGCAGCGCCCATGTTCGCCGACGGCGCCACCTGTCCGGGGGCGGCGGCGCTGATGGCGGCGCTGGCCGAAGCCCCCGCGGCGGGGCAGGGGCTTTTGTGCTATCAGCTGCTGTGCGAGTTGGCCGGCGCGGACGCGGCCCGGCCCACGGTGCCGGCGCTGGCGGCGCAGGCGGTGGCGCTGATCCGGGAGCACTACGCCGGGCTGTACGGGGTGGACGAACTGAGCGAAGCGCTGGGGGTGAGCAAGAGCCACCTGGTGCGGGTGTTCAAGGCGGCCATGGGCACAACGCCCGGGCAGTATCTCACCGGGGTGCGGCTGGAGGCGGCAAAGCGGCTGCTGACCCGGCGGGAATACCCGCTGGAGGTGGTGGCCAGCCTGTGCGGCTTTTCCGGCGCGAATTACCTGTGCCGTGTGTTCAAGAAGGCCACCGGCATGACCCCCGCCGCCTTTCGGGCGGCCGCCGCGCCTGCCGCGCCCGCGGCGCCGCTGCCGCTGGAACGGGAATTGTATGTCTGACCGGCGCGCAATGGGTGATCCTGTGCAAAAAATAAAGCCTTTCTGGGCTTTCCTTTTGGGGCCTGACCCGGTATGATTAGGGTGGATACAACCCCCGGCGCGGGGCCGCCAAAAATCATCAAGAACGGAGTGCTTATCATGAACGTTGTCGTGACCAATAGCTATGACGAAAGCTGCGCCTATGTGGCCGATATGATCTGCCGGCTGGTCAACGAAAAGCCCGACTGCAAGCTGGGCCTTGCCACCGGCGGCACGCCCGTGCCCATGTACAAAAAGCTGATCGAGGCGAACCAGGCGGGCAAGGTGGATTTCTCCAAAGTGCGCACGGTGAACCTGGACGAATACTGCGGCATCCCCGCCACCCACGACCAGAGTTACCGCTATTTCATGAACACCAACCTGTTCGACCACATCAACATCGACAAGGCCAACACCTATGTGGCCAGCGGCATGGGCGACCCCCAGGCCAACGCGGCCGCGCTGGAGGCCAAGGTGCGGGAGGGCGGCGTGGCCGACCTGCAGCTGCTGGGCATCGGCAACAACGGCCACATCGCCTTCAACGAGGCGGCGGACAAGCTGCACGCCACCGCCCACATCGAAAAGCTCACCGAGAGCACCATCCATGCCAACTCCCGCTTCTTTGAAAAGGAGGAGGACGTGCCCACCACCGCCATCACCATGGGCATGGGGGACATTCTGGCCGCCAAGTGCGTGGTGCTGATCGCCACCGGCCTGGCCAAGACCGAGGCCATCCGGGGCCTGGTGATGGACGACGTCATCACCACCCACAACCCCAGCACCATGCTGAAGATGCACGGGAACGTGTATGTGGTGATCGACCGCGAACTGGCCGACGCCGTGGGCTACAAGGGCTGAGCCGAATCATACAAAAGGCGGGCTGCCGGCTGTTTGCCGGCGGCCCGCCTTTTTGCTGTTAAATGGTCCTGTTCTCGCTGTCGGAGGGCGCGTCCTCCTGATCCGCCTTTTGACCGGAGACCGTCCCCATGGCCCCCTCCGGCGCAGCGCCCGGATCGGTTACTGCCGGATCCCGCATTACCTCCGCGCGGCAGGCGGCCCGCAGCGGACCTTCGATGAGGATTCCCGCGGGCAGGCCGCTGAATCGATCCGCCCCGTTTCCAAGATTTGACATGGTCGTTTCCTCCTTTGTTCTACAGGCGGGCGGAGCCGGCCGGGGGGCAGGGGTCCGCTTCATAGAGCGTGCGGCACAGCTGCCTGCCCGCCTGCGTCCGGAACACCCGCTCCAGCGCCGCGTGCACGGCGTCCGGCCCCGCCTCGTCCTCGTAGAGGTTCACAAGGAAATCCGCCTCCACAAGGATCTGGTAATCCATGCCGTCAATATGGGTATAGGTGTGATGGTGCCCCACAAGGTAGCAGATCCGCTCCACGTCGGCCCCGTCGAACCCCAGTTCCGTCAGCAGCGCGCGGGCATAGGCCGGGCCTTCCTTTTCCTGCAGCCTGCCGTCGCAGCTGCCATACTTCTCCTCTGCCGGGCGGATGCCGATGTCGTGCACCAGCGCGGCGCATTCCACGAGCCACTGGGTGTGATCGTCCAGCTTCTCCATGCGCCCGATCAGCTGCGCGAAGCGGTGCACCTTCACAAGATGCTGGATCCGCTTTGCATCGCCCCGGTTGAACGCGAACATCCGCAGTGCCAGCCGGTCTATTTTCTCCAGATCCTGCACGGTTCCTTCCCCCTTTTTCCATATGTATACAGAAAGATCCCGGACGCGAAAGCGTCCGGGATCTTGGTGGGAGCGGGTGGATTCGAACCACCGAAGCAATTATGCAACAGATTTACAGTCTGCCCCCATTGGCCGCTCGGGAACACTCCCACATGTTCCGCGCTCAATCGAGTGCTTAACTATTATAGCAAGGAGGTCAAAAAAAAGCAAGTGTTTTTTTCTTTTCGGCGGATATTTTTTTGAGCGTTCCTCGGGAGGAGTCTTTCTGTTCAAAAATTCGTCACATTTATAGGGAATTTTTATGGTATGATAATATAGTAAAGTATTTAGCAGGTGAATCAATACGGCGGTCGCCGCCGGAAAAGGAGGCGTTTATCATGGCGGAAATTTCAGAGTACTCCCGCATCACCCCCCAGCTGGAGGCGTTGGCGGCCATCTGTCTTTCCAACAACCAGATCAACAAGGAAGACTATGTGCGCTACAACGTCAAGCGGGGCCTGCGCGATCTGGACGGCACCGGTGTGCTGGCGGGTCTCACCGAGATCAGCGAGATCATCAGCAGCAAGGTGGTGGACGGCAAAAAGGTGCCCTGCGACGGTGAACTGTACTACCGGGGGTATCCGGTGGAAAAACTCACCGGCGGCTTCATCCGCGACAAGCGCTTCGGCTTTGAGGAGACGGCCTATCTTTTGATGTTCGGCCAGCTGCCCACCGCCGAACAGCTGAAGGAGTTCAACGACCAGCTGGCTTTCTACCGCAGCCTGCCCACCAACTTTGTGCGGGACGTCATCCTGAAGGCCCCCAGCAGCGACATGATGAACACCCTGGCCCGCTGCGTGCTGACCATGGCCAGCTACGACGACAAGCCGGATGACATCAGTCTCGCCAACGTGGTGCGCCAGTGCATCGACCTGATCGCCATCTTCCCGCTGATCGCGGTGTACGCCTACCAGGCCTACAACCACTACAAGAACGGCAACAGCCTGTACATCCACACCCCCCGGCCGGACCTGTCCACCGCGGAGAACATCCTGACCCTGCTGCGGCCCGACGGCCAGTACACCCCGCTGGAGGCGCACATCCTGGACCTGTGCCTGGTGCTGCACGCCGAGCACGGCGGCGGCAACAACTCCACCTTTACCACCCATGTGGTCACCAGTTCGGGCACCGACACCTACAGCTGCATGGCCGCCGCGCTGGCCAGCCTGAAGGGTCCCCGCCACGGGGGCGCCAACATCAAGGTGGTGCAGATGTTCGAGGACCTGAAGGCCAGCGTGAAGGACTGGACCGACGAGGACGAGATCCGCGCCTACCTGCTGGGCTGCCTGGAGGGGCAGCGCTTTGACAAGAGCGGCCTGATCTACGGCATGGGCCACGCGGTGTACTCCATCAGCGACCCCCGCGCCACCCTGCTGCGCACCTTTGTGGAGCAGCTCTCGGAGGAGAAGCACATGCACGAGGAGTACGCCCTCTATTCCGCGGTGGAGCGGCTGGCGCCCCAGGTCATCGGCGAGAAGCGCAAGATCTACAAGGGCGTTTCCGCCAATGTGGACTTTTACAGCGGCTTCGTATATCGGATGCTGGGCCTGCCCACCGAACTGTACACCCCCATCTTTGCCATCGCCCGGGTGGCGGGCTGGAGCGCGCATCGCATGGAGGAGCTCATCAACATGGGCAAGATCATCCGCCCGGCCTATATGGCGGTGCAGCCCCACCGGGAGTATGTGCCGCTGGAGGACCGGGGCTGACCGCGTCGGAAAACAAACGATGGACAAGGAGGTTTCTTATGGGCATCGGTCTGGGACCGCACGCCGCGGGCCTCTTCGCGGGTCTGGGCTGGCTGTTCAACGGGGCGTTGGGCCTGTTGCAGGCGGCCGCCTGTGTACTGGTGATCCTGGCCTGCATCAAGTATCTGAAAAAATGACCTTTGTCAGAATCGCGGCCCCGCGGCGGCGCCCGCACGGCCGCGGCGCAAAAACCGCCAACAGCAAAACCGCCCGCCCCGAAATTCGGGGCGGGCGGTTTTTGTTTGTCTCAGCCCTCGCTCACGGGCGCACGATGACGCCCTTGGGGCAAACCTCCACGCACTGACCGCAGCCGGTGCACTTGGAGTAGTCGATGCTGGCCAGGAAGTTCTCCACCTTGATGGCCTCGCTGGGGCAGGTCTTCTGGCACTTCATGCAGCCGATGCAGCCGGTCTGGCACTCCTTGTTGGTGAGAGCGCCCTTCTCGGTGTTGTGGCAGAGCACCCGGGGTTTCTGCTCCATGTTGGCGGACAGCTCGATCACGCTCTTGGGGCAGGCCGCCGCGCAGGCGCCGCAGCCGGTGCACTTTTCCGGGTCCACCTTGGCGATGCCGTCCACCACATGAATGGCGTCGAACTTGCAGGCCTTCACGCAGTCGCCCATGCCCAGGCACCCGAAGACGCATGCCTTGGGGCCGCCGTACAGGGCAGCGGCGGCGGCGCAGCTGGAAACGCCGTGGTAATCAAAATTCTGGGTGCAGACGCCGGGTTTGCCCTGGCAGCGCACCGTCGCCTTGATGGTGGCGGTGGCGCCGGCCTCCACGCCCATGACCTTGGCCACCTCGGCGGCCGCCTTGGCGCCGCCGGGCACGCATTTGTTCACCGGCGCGCCGCTCTCCACAATGGCCTTGGCGTAGTCGGCGCAGCCGGCATAGCCGCAGGCGCCGCAGTTGGCGCCGGGCAGGCAGCCGGCCACCTCGCCGATGCGGGGATCCTCCTCCACCGCCATGAACTTGGCGGCCAGCACCAGAATGACAGAGCCCAGAAGGCCGGCCACGGTAACGATCGCAATAGCAAGTGCAATGTTCATCTCAGCCGCCTCCTCACATAGTACCGAAGATGTTTTCGACGATGCCGCCAAAACCGCCGAAGCTCAGCGCGGCCACCGACGCGGCCACCAGGGTGATGGGCAGGCCCTCAAAGCACTTGGGGGGCTGCGCGTCCTCCAGCCGCTTGCGCACGCCGCTGAACATCACCATGGCCAGCATGAAGCCCACGCCGGCGCCTACGGCGCACACCATGCTCTCGGCAAAGTTGTAGCCGTTGTCGATGTTCAGCACGGTGACGCCCAGCACGGCGCAGTTGGTGGTGATCAGGGGCAGATACACGCCCAGGGCCTTGTGCAGGGGAGGCATGAATTTCTTCATGATGACCTCCACCAGCTGCACCAGCACGGCGATGACCAGAATGAAGACGATGGTCTGCAGGTAACCCAGGTCCCACTTGGGGGTGCCGTCGGCGTTCACCGGGGTCAGCAGATAGGTCTGGATGGGCCAGGTGACGGCGGTGGCCAGGGCCATGACGAAGATGACCGCGCAGCTCATGCCGAAGGCGGAATCCAGTTTTTTGGACACGCCCAGGAAGGGGCAGATGCCCAGAAATTGCACCAGAACGTAGTTGTTCACCAGGATCATGGTGAAGAAGATAGCAGCCAAACCTGCCATTATTCATTGCCCCCTTTCGCGCCACAGGCGCCCCTGGAGGGGCAACCCTCGCAGCCGATGCTGCGCTTTCTCCGGTCGCCCAGCTTGGTCTCCACGAAGATCACCAGAGCCATCAGCAGGCCGAAGGTAAAGAAGCCGCCGGCGGGGCTGGTCATGAAGGTGAAGCGGTCGATGGACTCGGGGATGATCTTGATGCCGTACCAGGTGCCGGCGCCCAGCACCTCGCGGATGGTGCTCATGAGCAGCAGGGTCAGGGTGAAGCCCAGGCCCATGCCCAGGCCGTCCAGCGCGGAGTCCACCACGCCGTTCTTGGAAGCGAACATCTCGGCGCGGCCGAGGATGATGCAGTTCACCACGATCAGGGGCAGATACACGCCCAGAGCGGCGTCCAGGTCAGGCAGGAAGGCCTTGACCAGGTTCTGCACGATGGTCACGAAGGTGGCGATGACGGTGATATAGGCCGGCAGGCGAACCTGCTCGGGGATCACCTTGCGCAGCGCGGAGATGGCGATGTTGGAGCAGATCAGCACAAAGGTGGCCGCAAAGCCCATGCCGAAGGCATTGGACACCGCCGTGGTCAGAGCCAGCGTGGGGCAGGTGCCCAGCACAAGGCGGAGCACCGGGTTTTCCTTCACGAGGCCGTTGGTAAGAATTTTCAGTTTACCCATGGTTCAAACAGCCTCCTCTCTCAAGACGCGGACGAGGCGCTGGCGGCCCCGCTGGAAGCGGCGGACGCAGCCTCGCTGGCCGGGGCGCTGGTGGCCTCGCCGGCCGGGGCGCTGGTGGCCTCGCTGGCCGGGGCGCTGGTGGCCTCGCCGGCCGGGGCACTGGTGGCCTCGCTGGCGGGCGCGCTGGTGGCCTCACTGGCGGGGGCGCTGGTGGCGCCGGCCGCGGCGGCCATGTTGGGGTTCAGCGCCGCCATGGCCTGCACGCACTTGCGAACCGCCTTCTTCACGCCCACGGTGGACTCGGTGGCGCCGGCCACGGTGTCCACACCGTCCAGCCCGGCCTCACCGGTGATGCCGGTGTACTGGCCCAGGTAATCCTCGCTGCCGGCCACGTCGCCGATGCCCGCGGTCTGGGTGGACACATCCACCCACACGCCGGTGATGGCGCCATTGGCGTCAAAGCCCACCGCCACGGTCATGGGGGCGGTGGCGTACTCCCAGCCCTTGTCCTCGGCGTAGAGCACATAGCTGCCGTCATCGCCCTGCCAGGCCTCGGTCAGGCCCTCGGGGGTGTCGATCTGGGTCATGGAGGTGGCGTTCGGCGCCAGCTGCGCGCGCACTTCCTCCGGGCTGAGGGTCACGGGGCCCTCGTCCACCACAGCGGCCTGGCCCAGAGCCACCTCGTTGAAGCAGTTCATGGCGCTGGTCACCGCGGACGCGGCAGCCTTGGAGGAAACGGTGGCGCCGGTCATGGCGTCGATGTTGGTGCCCACCACGGGCGCCTCGCTCATGCCGATGAACTGCTGGGTGAAGGTCACGCCCTTCTCGCTGCCGTCCACCAGCTGCTGGCCGTAGCCGGAGGTCTCGTTGTTGGCCAGGAACTGAATGCCCACGATGGTGCCGTTTGCGTCAAAGCCCACGATCACGGGCACGTCGCCGCCGAAGCCCTTGCCGTAGGCCTGGATGGCCCAGCCGGCGCCGTTGGAGGCCTTCATCACGGCCTGGATGTTGCTGGTCTGGTAATCGGTGACCGCCTCAAAGGTGTCGGCGTCGGGCAGGACGGCATAATAGGCCTCGTTGGCCGCGGCGTCCTCCTGCGCCTTGATGATGGGGGCCGTCACCTCATTGACGGCGGCCAGCGCGCCGCTGGCCACCAGGCAGATGGCGCCCAGAACCACGATGGGTTTTACGATCTCGCTCCAGGTTTTGCCTTTCATGCCTTCTTCGCCCCTTTCTTGTGTTTTTTATAGCCCAGGGGCACCTGCCGGGTCAGATCGTTGATATACGGCACGAACAGGTTCATGAGCAGGATGGCGTAGGACACGCCCTCGGCCATGTTGCCGAAGGCCCGGATGCCAAAGGTGATCAGGCCCAGGCCGATGCCGAAGACGATCTTGCCCTTCAGGGTGAAGGGGCTGGTGACATAGTCGGTGGCCATGAACACCGCGCCGAAGAGCAGGCCGCCGGCCAGCACCTCGTGCAGCACCAGCATGGCCGCGTCCGCCGCGCCCAGCTCGCCCACATTGAGCAGGAAGCTGAACACCGCGTAGCTGCCCACATAGGTGACGGGGATCGCCGCGCTGATGGTGCGGGTGAACAGCAGGATGGCAAAGCCGATCAGGATGGCCAGGGCGCAGGTCTCGCCCATCACGCCGCCGTGGGTGCCCAGGAACAGATCCATCAGGGGGTACTTGCCCACGCCGCCGGGCACCTGCAGGGGGGTGGCGCCGGAGGCGGCGTCCACGCCCAGCATCAGGAAGGTGCGGGTGCACTTGTCGGGGTAGACCCAGGCGGTCATGCGGCTGGCAAAGCCGGTGAACAGCACGATGCGGGCCAGCAGCGCGGGGTTGGCAAAGTTCATGCCGATGCCGCCGAACAGCTGCTTGGCGATGACGATGGCGATGAACGCGCCCACCACGGCGATCCACAACGGCATGCTGACCGGCATGTTCATTGCCAGGATGATGCCGGTGACCACGGCGGAGAGATCCCCCACCGGGTTGGGCTTTTTCATCAGGAAACAATACAGATACTCGAACAGCACGCAGGCCGCCACGGTGACGCCGGTCACCAGCAGGGTGTTGGCCCCGAAGATGATGGTGCTGGCCGCAACACAGGGCAGCAGCGCGATGATCACGTTCAGCATCAGCTTGCGGGTGCTGGAGTTGTCCTGAATGTGCGGGGAGGCGGTAACATTCAAACGGTTTTCCATATTACTTGCTCGCCTCCTTCTTGGCAAATTCCTTGGCCAGGCTCATGGTCTGGGTGACCGGCCGCTTGGCGGGGCAGACAAAGCTGCAGCTGCCGCACAGCATGCACAGGTCGATGCACAGCTTGTTCAGCTCCTCGGCGTTCTTCTTGCTGAAGGCGCCCGCGATCACCACCGGCTCCAGGCCCATGGGGCAGGCGTCGATGCAGCGGCCGCAGCGGATGCAGGGCTGGGGAGCCGGCAGGGTGGCCTTCTGGGCGCTGAGCACCACCAGGCCGTTGTTCTGCTTGAGCACCGGAGTGGCGGGATCGGCCACTGCCACGCCCATCATGGGGCCGCCCATGATGATCTTGCCGATCTGCACGCCCTCTTTCAGGCCGCAGAAATCCAGCACCTCCTGGATGGGGGTGCCCACGATGACTTCAACGTTCTGGGGCTTTGCCACGGCGTCGCCGTCAATGGTCATCCGGCGGGTGACCAGAGGCATGCCGGTGGCCAGGTACTTGCCGATGGTGGACACGGTGGTCACGTTCAGCACGATCACGCCCGCGTCGGCGGGCAGGCCGCCCTGGGGCACCTCACGGCCGGTGACCGACTCGATCAGCACCTTCTCAGCGCCCTGGGGGTAGCGGGTGGGCAGAGGCTTGACCTCCACGCCGGCCACGCCCTTGGCCAGGCTGCACATCAGGTCGATGCACTCGGGCTTGTTGCGCTCGATGCCGATGAGGCACTTTTTGATGTCCAGATACTTCATCACGGCCTGGATGCCGCTCATCACCGTCTCGCTGTTCTCCAAAAACTCCCGGGCGTCGGCGGTCAGGTAGGGCTCGCACTCGGCGCCGTTGATGACCAGGGTGTCCACCGGGGTCTTGGGGCTCAGCTTCACGGCGGTGGGGAAACCGGCGCCGCCCAGACCCACAAGGCCGCAGGCCTGCACCGCAGCGATCAGGCTCTCCTTGTCGGTCACCACAGGCGGTTTCACCGCCGGGTCCACAGTCTGCAGCCCGTCGGGCTGGATGGTCACTGCCGGGCAGGATCTGCCGTTGGACAGGCGGATATCTTCCACACCGGTGACCGTGCCGGACACGCCGGAGTAGATGTTGGCGCCCACAAAGCCGCCGGCCTTGCCCACCAGGGTGCCCACCTGCACAGTGTCCCCCTTTTTCACCACCGGCGCACAGGGCGCGCCAATATGCTGCTGCATGGGAAGAACCACCTTGGAGGGAACGGGCATCCTGACCGTTTCCATCCCGGCGGTTCCTTTCTCATGCGGGACGCGGGCGCCCAGCGCCGCGCGCTTTAGCTTTTTCAACATAAGTTGAACGATCCCCCATTTCTGTTTGTCTCGGGCAGCCGTTCCGCCCGGCTGGCGGACGCAAAATGCCCGTTAACTTATATTTTAACATTTTTCTTTTTCAAGTCAACTGTTCCTTGTACCTTTCCCACTGGATAATTCCACCTTTTGCCGCCCTTTTGCCGGCACGAAAACTGTTTGCACAAACAGTGCGGGATGTGGTATACTATATAATAAATAGAAGTGCACTCACCCGGCGGGCGGCCTGCCGCCCGCTTTCGATACAAAAGGAGGTCGCGTTTCATGAAACTGCTTGGCAAACTGGTAATGCTCATGCTGGCCGCCGGGGCCGTGATCTTCGGCCTGGCCCTGCTGCGGGAGACCCGGCCGGATTACATCCCGGTGTACGACACCGAGGAGGACGATCTGTATTGATCTCCGGGGCCTGTTCCCCACCGAAAAAAGGACCTGCCGCGAGGCAGGTCCTTTTTTGTCTTGTACGAAACGCGGGTCAGCCCTCCCCTTCCGGGGCCAGCCGGCAGCTGCCTTTGTAGGGGGGCTTCGCGGTCACTGTGACCGTTCCGTCCGCCGCCGCGGCACAGGTGTACTGCTCCGGCTTCAGCGTCACCACCTCGGCCACACCGTCCAGGTTGCCGTCGGTGTAAAGGGTGACCTTCAGGATGCCGTCCGCCTGCCGCTCCGCTTCCAGGCCGGGGCGGTGCAGGGTCAGCTCGGCGGTGCCGGTGGTCTTGAGCAGCCGCCCGTCGCCGTCCACCGCCCAGGCCACCACCGTGAGGAACAGCGGGACGTGGGGCTTTTTCATCGCAGCGCCGGTGAGGTTCAGCACCAGGGTGGCCTCGCTGCCGACGCCCGCCACCACCGGTACCACCGCTTTCAGCCCCTCGGGGCATACGGCGGCGGGCAGGTAGTGCCAGCGCAGGCCCTCGCCGCCCGACACAGTGAGTTCGATGTCCACCGCCGCGCCCTTGGTGTTCACCAGGTCGTCGAAGGGCCGGTAGAGGGTGAGGCTCACCGAGGGGGTGTCCTCCTGGGGCAGGTCCGGCGTCTCCTCGGGCAGACCGCTCTGGTCAAGATCCTCCCGGCGCCGGGAGGCGGGCACGTTCTCCAGCACCGAGGACAGGCCGTTCAGCACCGCGGAGCCGCCCAGGCCCAGGGCCGCCGCGCCGGCGCTGACCGCCGCCGCGCGCCGCACCGCGGCGCTTCCCTCCCGCATCGGGATGCCGGTGGAGACCGCGTCATCCGCCATCACCAGCAGCGAGCAGCCGAACTCCAGGGGCGTATCCTCCAGGTGCTTCACCTCGTACGTCTCCCCCTGGAGCTGCCAGACAAGGCTCGCCTTGTTGCCGCTGCCCGCCCGGGGATACCCGATGCGCCATTCAACGGGCACGCCGCCCGACCTCCAGTCCGGATTAGAGGCCGGGATGTCGCCCCGGAAGGTCATCTCCAGCACCGCCTCCTTCGGCTGCGGCAGCTGTGCCGCCGGGTCGTCCAGCGCCTGCTGCACCAGCGCGTCGTATTCCAGCGCCAGTTCCTCCTCCGGGAACTTCCAGTCGCCATCCTCCTGTACCGCGCCCTCGGGCAGCGGGACCCGGGCTACCGCCTCCACCATGCAGCGCACCTGCACCTGAGCGTCCGCCGTGAGGTCAGGCCGGACGGCGGGCCAATCGTCGGACAAAAGCACACTGGCTTTGTTGCTGAGGCGCAGATCGGAAAATTCCATGTGGATGGTCACCTCCGACTTCGGCACCGGCCGGGCAAAGGTGACCGTGTCGCCGTCGCAGGCGAGGAGCATATACTCCTGCGCATTGTCCAGATTGGTATCATAGCGCAGCTTCGTGCAGGCCAGGAGGCCCCAGGAAGCGTAGGCGCTTTCCACCGCATTAAAGGAGGCGTCGGCGGTGATCTCATACCGTTTTCCTTTTTCCAGGAGAAGGGCGCCGTCCTGGGCGTCCCGGCCGCTGAGCGTCACCGAGGGGCGCGTTATGATGGAGTGGGCATAGTTGGTGCCCACCCGCGTCTGCTTCAGATATTCCCACTCCGTTTCCTCCGCGAACGCCGGCGCGGCGCAGGCAAGGCACAGGCCAACCGCCCCGGCCAGGGCCAGCGCCCGGCGAAAAAGCTTGCGGCTCATCATGCCCGCGCCTCCTTTCCGCCGGCAGGGCCGGCTTTCTTTTTCCGCCACCAGGGCATCACAAGGCAAAGCACGCCCCCCGCCGCCAGCAGGATGGGCAGGCCCCAGGCCAGCAGCGGCCAGACGAAGGCCGGCGCCATGGTCTTGGTGACCGAGACGGGCACCGCGACGGCCATGCCCACCGCGAAACCGGCAAAGATGCGGTCGATGAGGCTGCGGTTCACCGTATGCAGCGCCTTTTTGGCCAGCAGCAGGTTGAGCAGGGTGATGAGCAGGCCCCGCTGGCGGGCGATCTGACCGCCGATGCTCAGAAACAGCGCCACGCAGACCATGCTGTTCACCGGGCTGCCGTCGCCGGTGAGAAAGGGGTAGGCCGCCAGCGCCAGCGCGCCGCCCAAAAGGCCCGCCGCCAGCATGCGGGGCGAGCGGTCCTTCCAGAGCAGCTTCAGATTGGAATACTGGGGGATGCGGCTGAGCAGCTGGGCCTTGGTCTGGCTTTTCAGCTCGCTTTTCACGTTGTCCCGACGGCGTCCGTCCCACTTGCGGTGCATCAGCAGCCCCCGGAACAGGCTGTTGAAGCACACCAACAGGATCGCTTTGCCGATGGTGCCGCCCAGCGCGCTGCCCTCCATGCCGGCCAGCGCGCCGGTGAGAAAGTTCAGCGGCCACAGGATCGCCCACTGGATGCCTGCCGACCGCACCCAGCTGAGCACCAGCCACAGCACCGCCAGGATGGCCGTGGGGGCAAGGCTTGTCTTGAGGGTCTCCAGCATCGTTCTCCAGAATCCCGGTTTTTTCTTCATCTGCGGCTGTGCCGCCGCGTTCAGGGTCTCTTCCATGATCCTTCCCCTTTTCCCTTTTTTCCGCAAAAGAATCCGGCTTTCGCCTCCATTTTATCCAATTATAATACAGGTCTTTTCCTTTGGAAAGCCCTCTTCGAAAAAAAACGCCGCCGTCCCCGAAGGGGCGCGGCGGCTTGCTCATCCTTGTTTTTGGGTTGCGGCGGGCATGCGGCGCACCAGCGCGGTTTTGACCTGATGGGAGCGGAACTCCGCCTCCCGTATCTCCAGCCCCGCCGTGTTTACCTCGGCAGCGGCGCCGTCCGGCGGGATGAAGCCCAGGGCGCTGAGCACCAGCCCGTTGAAGGTGTCGAATTCATCGCAGGGCAGCGGCATGTCCAGCGCGGCGGCCACCGCGGTGAGAGGCGCGTCGCCCCGCACCCGCCAGATGCCGGGGCTCACCTGCTGCACCGGCGCGGCCTCCTCGCCGCCGCGGCCGTCCAGTTCGCCCACCAGCTGTTCCAGCAGGTCGTTCATGGTCACGATGCCCTCGAAGCCGCCATATTCATCCAGCACCACGGCCATGGGCTCGCCGGTGCGCTTCATGTTCCGGAACAGCACGTCCGCACGCACGCACTCCGGCACAAAACAGGCGGGGCGCATCGCCTGTTCCATCACGGTGGCGCGGCTTTTATCCTCCAGACAGAGGTAATCCCGCACGTCCAGCACGCCCACCACATTGTCGGCGCTGCCCTCGCAAACGGGATAGCGCGAGTGGCGGCCGGTGCGAATGGTACGGTCCCATTCCTGCTGCCCATCCTCCGTCCAGAGCAGCTGCACCTCGGTGCGGTGGGTGGCGATCTCGCCGGCGGTGCGGTCGTCAAACTCGAACACGTTCTGGATGAACTCCTTTTCGGTGGGGTCGATGACACCCTTTTCGTTGCCCGCATCCACCATCATGCGGATCTCCTCTTCGCTGACAGTCTCCTCGTCGGCGTCGGGGTCCACTCCCAGCAGGCGCAGCACGCCGTTGGTGGAGGCGGTGAGCAGCCAGACGATGGGAGCGAAGGCCCGGGCGATGGTGCACAGCAGGGCGGACATGCCCAGGGCCAGGGGCTCGGCCTTGCGCATGGCCAGTCGCTTGGGCACCAGCTCGCCAAAGACCAGCGTGAAATAGGAAAGCACCAGCGTGATGAGCACCACGGCCACCGCGTCCAGCGTGGCGGCCGGCACCGGCGCGCCCAGGCTCAAAAGCCAGCTCACCAGCCCGTCGGAGAAATTTTCGGCCGCGAAGGCGCTGCCCAGAAAGCCGGACAGGGTGATAGCCACCTGGATGGTGGCCAAAAAGCGGGCGGGCTGGCTGGTGAGGCGGGCAAGGCGGGCGGCCCGCTTGTCGCCGGATGCGGCCAGCCGCGCCAGGCGTGTGTCGTTCATGGAAATGACGGCGATCTCGGCGCAGGCGAACACGGCGTTGAGACCGATGAGGGCCGCCTGAAGCAAAAGCATGAGAGCAAGGGAATTTTTCAAAGCAACGTTCCTCCTTGAGAACTGAAAGCACTGTTTTGAAACGCAAACGGACACAGCCCGGCGCCTACTCTCGCAGGCACAGGCTATGTCCGATAAAACTGCATATGTGCGGTAAAGGAGGGTTTTCTCCGCCGGTACTGTCGCCGTCGTCCATGGTTTTGCGCGTCACGCTTCCCTTTCATACGATTTGCAAAATAGCATAGCATACTCGCCAGCCCCTTGTCAAGGAGCGGGCGGCCGGGGCCCCCGCGAAAGTTTGCGCAAGCAAAGTTTCGCGGGGAAACGACTGCGCCCGCAGGCGCGTTTCGAGGCCAACCGCCGCAGCTGCGGCGGCTCTTGGGCCGAGATGGAGCAGCAGAGTGAGCGCGCGATGAGCTTTTTCGTGAAACGAAAAAACTCGTCGCAAGCGATACGCCGCTTGCACTTTACCGCCCACCGGGCGGCCGGGGCCCCCATGAAAATTTGCACAAGCAAAATTTCATGGGGAGGAGGAGGAATGACGGAGCGGTATGAGAAAAGCCCAGCCAAACGGCTGGGCTTTTTGAATGGAGCGTAGTCCATTCCGACGTGGAGCCGGCAGACGGATTCGAACCCCCGACCTGCTGATTACAAATCAGCTGCACTACCAGCTGTGCTATGCCGGCAAAGGCGGCGCGGCGCGCCGTAAGGACATTATAACAAAACTTGCCCTGCGGGGCAAGGGGGATTTTGGCCGTCCCTTCAGCCGCCAAAGGCCGCCAGCTGCCGCTGCAGCCGGGCGAAATCTTCCAGGGTGAGCTGCTCGGGCCGGGCCGTCGCCGGCAGGCCCGCCGCCTCCAGCGCCGCCGTCACCGCGGCCTTGGGGATGCCCAGCGCGCCGCTGACAGCGTTGGCCGCCGTCTTGCGACGCTGGCTGAAAGCCGCCCGGATCAGCCGGAAAAAGCCCGCCTCGTCCGCGGTTTCCACCGCCGGCGCCTGCCGCACCTCCAGCTGGATCACCGCGCTGGTGACCTTGGGCGGCGGGTAGAAGCTGCCCGGCTGCACGCTGAACAACAGGCGCGGCGTTGCGTAGTAGGCCACCGCGTAGCTGATGGCCCCCGCCTGGCGGCTGCCCGGCGCAGCGGTGATGCGCTGGGCGGCCTCCTTCTGCACCATCACCGTGATGTGGCGGATGGGCAGTTTTTCCTCCAAAAGGCGCATCAGGACGGGGCTGGTGATGTAATAGGGCAGGTTCGCGCACACCGCCACCGGCATCCCCGCGAATTTCTCCCGGATCAGCGCCGCGATATCTACTTTTAGTATATCCCGCAATACAATTTCCACATTGTCAAATTCCGCCAGCGTCTCGGCCAGCAGGGGCGGCAGGCGCTTGTCCACCTCCACCGCCACCACCTTTTTGGCCCGCAGGGCCAGTTCCTTGGTGAGCACCCCGATGCCGGGGCCGATCTCCAGCACGCCCCAGTCCCCGTCGATGCCGGCGGCCCCGACGATCTTGGGGCAAACGCCGGGGTTGACGATGAAATTCTGGCCAAACCCCTTGGAGAGGGCGAAATCATACCGCGCGCACAGGTCCCGGATGGTGGAGAGGTCGGTGAGGTTGGGCATAAACAGCCTGCCTTTCTGATAAAAAGACGGGCAGCGCCCCGCGGGCGGGTCGCTGCCCTCTGTGTTTCTGGTTATTCCTCGCCGGAGGTGGCGGGGGCGGAGGAGGTATCCTCCCCGGCCGCCGCGTCGCCGGCGGAGGCGGGCTCGGAGGTGCCGGCAGAGGTGCTGCCGGAGGTGGAGGCGGGGCTGTCCGTGGAGGAGCCGGTGAGCAGCTTGGCCGCCGCCAGGGCGCGGCTCACCTGGGGATCGCTGGTGAGCGGAGCGCCCGCGTCGGTATTGCTGGAGGCGGCCACTTCCACATCCACCGAAAGGCCGGTGCCGTCAAAGCTCTCGCCATTCGAGGTGATCATCTTGGCCACCGTCACCACCACGGCGCTGCCGTCGCTCATGCGGTGGGGCTCCGCCTGGATGGTGCCTTTGCCATAGGTGTTCTG
This sequence comes from Candidatus Allofournierella merdavium, assembly GCF_944382735.1. NCBI lineage: Bacteria > Bacillati > Bacillota > Clostridia > Eubacteriales > Oscillospiraceae > Allofournierella > Candidatus Allofournierella merdavium. The sequence goes on from NZ_CALWND010000005.1 coordinate 124,139, forward strand.
GCCCACCAGCTGCGCGCCGGAGAACTGCCGCAGGCTGGCGGCGAACAGTTCGGCGCTGCTGGCGGTCTGGCCGTCCACCAGCACCACCATGGGCAGGTCCACGCTGGAATCGTCGCTCTCACCCAGCAGGGTGCGCTCGCCGGTCTTGTACTCGGCCCAGACGATGTTGCCCTTGGGCACCAGCAGGTCGATGCAATCCACCGCGGCGCTGAGCAGGCCGCCGGCGTTGCCCCGCACATCAAACACCAGCGCCGCGGCGCCCTGGCCGGTGAGGTCGTTCACCGCCCGGCTGAACTGGGTCAGGGTGGTGGAATCGAACTGGATGATCTTGATGTAGCCGATGGAGCCGTCGGTCATCTGGTACTCCACGCTGGGGATGACATACTTGCTGCGGATGACGGTGTACTCGGCGGTCTCCGAGTCGGGCGACATGTAGCCCAGCACCACCTGGGTGCCGCTCTCGCCCTGCAGACGGGTGAGGACGTTGTCGCGGGTGAGGTTCTTCACGTCGGCGCCGTCGATGGCGGTGATGAAGCCGCCCACCTGCAGGCCCAGCTCCTCGGCGGGGCTGCCGGAGTAGATCTGGGTGATGCGGGCATAGCCGGAGGTGTCCTTCACCACGTCCACGCCCACGCCCACGATGTTGCCGCTCTGCACCTCCAGCAGTTCGGTGTACTGCTTAGCGGAGTAATAGGTGGCGTTGCGGTCGCCGGTGCCCAGGATGTAACCGTAGCTGATCATGTCAAAGAGGGTGGAATCCTGGATGTCGCCGTAGTAGTTGGCGCGCACATATTTATCCAGCTCGGCCAGTTTCGAGTACATGCTTTCCTTTTCCTGCACCGAGGGAATGGTCTGATCGAAGATCTGCCGCGCCAGAATCATGGTCACCGAGAAGGTCACCGTCATGGCGATGATGGCGATGGTAAGCGCCAGACTGACGCTGATTTTTTTGTTCATGGGCTCTCCTTTTCGGGTCAGAAACCGTATGCCAACTCAAGGATCACGGTGCTCAGCACCGAGGCGACCATCAGGGCCGCGATCACAAAGCAGACAACGCGCACAAAGGGTTTATGCTTCATCGAATTTTCCTCCATCCCGTCACGGGGGACTGACGTAGTTGCGGGGATTCTGACGCACCCCGTTCACCCGCACCTCGAAGTGCAGGTGGTTGCCGCTGGAATTGCCGGTGGAACCCACATAGCCGATCACCTGGCCCTGGGTCACCGTTTGACCCACGCCGACAGCGATGCTGGACATATGGGCATAGAGGGTGGAGATGCCGTCGCCGTTGTCGATCATGGCCACGATGCCGTAGGTCCAGGAGGTAGGCGGCGAGACCACCGTGCCGTTGTGGGCGGCGTAGATGGGGGTGCCGCCGGCGATGGCGATATCCAGCCCCTTGTGGCCGCTGCTGAAGACGCCGTTCACCCACTGGTCCGCGCCGAATTCGGTGGTGATGCGGCCCGCGGAGGGCAGCGGCCAGATGAAGCCCTCGGCGGACACGCCGCTGCCGGTGGAGGCGTTCTGCCGCACCCACTGCTCATAGGCGGCCTCCGCCTCGTCGGCCAGCTTCTGCTTTTCGGCCACCACCTGCTCCTGCACCTTGGCGTCGGCGTCCAGCTTGCTGATGGTGGCGTCCTGGGCCTGGATGTTGGCGCTCAGCTGGTTGGATTTTTCGTCCAGGGCGGCCTTGGCGCTTTCCAGGTCGGCCTTGGCCTGCTCCAGCTGCTGCTTTTCCTCCTCCAGTTCGGCCTTCTGGACGTTCATCTCCTCCAGCACGTCGGTGTCCTTCTGGCTGATCTGCTGCAGGGTGGTGGAGAAGGTGAGCAGGTCGTAGAGGCTCTGGGCGCTGGTGATCATGGCCACCGCGCCGGAGTCGTGCATCACCTGCATGGCCTGCATCCGGTCCTTGAAATCGGCCCAGCGGGCGTCGATCTCGGCCTGTTTGTCGGCGATGACCTGCTCCTGATTGGCGATCTCCACATCCTTCGCGTTGATCTGCTCCAGGGCCTGACTGATCTGGTCCAGAATGATGGTCTGCTGGTTTTTCAGGCTCTGCTTTTGCTGCTGGGCCTGCTTTTTATCGTCCTCGATCTGCTCGTACTTTTCCTTTTCCTCTTTCAGTTCCTGCTCTTTCTGCTGCCAGTCGCTCTTGTAGTCGGCAGCGGCCGTGCCCGCCAGCAATGCCGCCGACAGCAGACCGCAGGCGAGGCGGCGCAGCGCGGATCTTGTTCGCTTCATGGCGGTCCCTCCCTGTCAGACGGTCAAACTTTGAGATACTTGCGGATGGAACTGGCGGTGCCGATGCTGCCGATGAGCATGCCAAAGGCGAGGAAGCCCCCCAGCACCAGATACCACACCTTGTCCAGGGGCAGCAGCGTGCCGCCCAGCAAAGTGCCCCAGAACCCGGGCAGCTTCACGGCGTAGATCAGCAGCAGCTGGTAGCCGCCCAGCACCAGGGCGGTGGAGATGAGCCCCGCGATGAGGCCCACGGTGATGCCCTCCACGAAGAAGGGCAGGCGGATGAAGCCGTTGGTGGCGCCCACATACTTCATGATGTTGATCTCCTTGCGGCGGGCGAAGACGGTGAGCCGGATGGTGTTGCTGATGACCACCACGCTCACAAACCCCAGCACCGCCACCAGCACCACGCACACTGCGCTGACGCCCTGGTGCACGCTGGTGAACATCTGGCTGAGCTGCATGGGCGCGCCCACGCTCTCCACACCCTCGATGGCCTCCAGCTGAGGCTGGATCTCGGGCAGGTCGCTCACGTCGTCCAGCACCACCCGGTAGTTGGCCAAAAAGGGGTTTTCGCTGCCCTCGAACACGTCGAAGAGGTAGGCGCTGTCGCCCATGCTCTCCTTCATGCGCTCCAGCGCTTCCTCCTTGGAGACATAGGTCACTTCCCGCAGGCCGCTGATGCTGCGCAGGGCGCTGTCCACCGCGGCCAGGCCCTCCTCGGTGAGGTCCTCTTTCAGATAGACCACCGTCTCGTTCTGGCTGCCCAGATAATCCATCAGGCTGCCCACGTTGAGGGTGAACAGGCCGGCCACGCCGGTGATGAGCAGGCAGACGGTGAGCACGCCGATGCTGGCGACGCTCATCAGCCGGTTTTTGACCATGCTGTGCAGGCCCTGATGGGCCAGATACTTGAAACTGGACCAGTTCACAGCAGCACCTCCCCCACCGGCTCGGCGGTGTCGTCCACCACGTTGCCGTGGTCGATGCGGATGACCCGCTTGCTGAAGCGGCGGGCCAGTTCGTGCTCATGGGTGACCACCACCACCGTGATGCCCACCGAGTTGATGGCGCTCAAAAGGCCCATCATCTCCACGCTCAGTTCGGGGTCGATGTTGCCGGTGGGCTCGTCCGCGATGATCAGCTGGGGGCTGTGCACCAGCGCCCGGGCCAGCGCCACCCGCTGCTGCTCGCCGCCGGAGAGCTCGTCGGGGTATTTGTCCATCTTGCCGGACAGCCCCACCAGGTTGAACACATAGGGCACCCGGGTGGCGATCTTCTTTTCGGCGATGTTGGTCACCCGCATGGCGAAGGCCACGTTCTCGTAGGCGGTGAGGGACGGGATGAGGCGGAAGTCCTGGAACACCACGCCCATGTTGCGGCGCAGATAGGGCACCTCCCGCTCCTTCAGGCGGGAGAGATCCTTGCCGTCCACCAGCACATGACCGCTGGTGGCCTTCTCCTCCCGCAGGATCAGCTTTAAAAAAGTGGACTTGCCCGCGCCGGAGTGCCCCAGCACGAACACGAATTCGCCCTTGTGGATGTGCAGGCTGACATTCTTCAGGGCGGTGTTCCCGCCGGGATACACCTTTGTCACATTGTCAAAAACGATCATTGCAATACCTCTGCTGTGGTTGGGCGTGGGCGCAAAACAGCCGGTCACGGGGTGCGACCGGCCGCATGCTGGCGCTTGCGCTGTTCATAAAACGCGGGCCGGGCCCCTTTCATTGCATCCCGCGCGGCAGCGCGGTGGAACGGGGCCGGACCCGCAGGCCCGGCTCAATACTTGGCCGGGTTGGCACTCAGGTATTTTTTGACCATCAGCGCCACCTTGAAGACGATGGCGTCGTCGAACTCCCGCAGGTCAAGGCCGGTGAGCTTTTTGATCTTCTCCAGCCGGTAGACCAGGGTGTTGCGGTGCACGAACAGGCCGCGGCTGGTCTCGGAGACGTTCAGGTTGTTCTCGAAGAAGCGCTGGATGGTGAACAGGGTCTCGGCGTCCAGGCTCTCGATGCTGCCCTGTTTGAACACCTCCCGCAGGAACATCTCACACAGGGTGGTGGGCAGCTGGTAGATCAGCCGGGCGATGCCCAGGTTGTCGTAGCTGATGATGGACTGCTCGGTGTCGAACACCTTGCCCACCTCCATAGCCACCTGGGCCTCCTTGAAGCTGGTGGCCAGGTCCTTCACGTTGCCGACGGGGGTGCCGATGCCCACCACCGCCTTTATGTAGTGCTCGCCGGAAAGGGTGTCCACGATGGAGGCGGCCAGCTTTTCGATGTCCCGCTGGTCGATGCCGCGGCGGATCTCCTTCACCAGCACGGTGTCGGTCTCGCTGATGTTGAACACAAAGTCCTTCTGCTTGTCCGGGAACAGGCCGCTGACCACGTCGTAGGCGGAGATGTCGGTGCCGGAGGTGACCCGGATCAGCAGCACCACCCGGGACACGTCGGTGGCGAAGTGCAGCTCCCGGGCCTTGGCGTAGATGTCGCCGGGGAGGATGTTGTCCAGCACCACGTTCTTGATGAAGTTGGCCTTGTCGAACTTTTCGTCGTGGTACTGCTTGATGCTCTGCAGGCTGATGGCCATCAGGCTGGCGAACTGGCTGGCGCACTCGTCGGTGCTCTCCACATACACAGCGTAGTCGTTGTGCTTGTTGGAGCTGAACTGATGGTAGGTGCAGCCGCCGCACTGGAAGCTGTCGCCGGTGAGACGCTCGGCGGCAAAGCCGTCCCGCACTTCGCCGATCATATTCAGATCCGAGCAGGAAATGACGGTGCCGGTCTCGTCCACGACGCCCACCGTACGGCCAATGGCGTCCTTCATCTGGTACACGACGCCCTGAAACACTCTGTTCGCCATAGATATGCTCCCCTTTTTTATATTCGATGATAAACCTTCCAGCCGCGTTTGTGATTTTGAACAATTACAAACAGTGTCTGTGTATATATTACACAATAAAATTTACTTTTGCAACATATTTCCGGCAAAAAAAATGCCATTTATTGTGTAGTTTTGAGTTTTGGGTCAAAAAGGGGCGAATCCGCACCTTTTTATCCTATCCGATAATTGTGAAGGTTGTTTGAAAAAAGTTTGAAAACCGGCCTGCGGCGCGGTTTTTCACCCCTCCGCGCCCCCTTGCAGCAGAGCCTTTTCCGCCGGGGTGATGAGCCGCCACCGCCCCGGGGCGAGGCTCTCGTCCAGCCGGAGGCCGCCGATGGCGGTGCGGTGCAGCCCGTTCACCCCCGCGCCCAGGGTGCCGAACATCCGCTTGATCTGGTGGTACACCCCCTGGCGCAGCACCACGGTGGCGGCGCAGGGGTCGGCGGCGTCGGGAAAAAGCTGCGCCGGCTGCATCCTCTGGCCGTCCGCCAGGGTGACGCCGTCGGCGAAGGCCCGGGCCATTTCCGGGGTGACGGGGGTGTCCAGCACCACATGGTAGGTCTTGGGCACATGGCGCTTCGGGGCCAGGATATCGTGGGCAAAGGCCCCGTCGTCGGTGAGCAGCACAAAGCCGGTGCTGGTCTTGTCCAGCCGGCCGGCGGGAAACAGCTGCCGCCGGGGGAAGGCCCCGTTCAGCAGGTCCACCACCGTTTTGTCCCGTCCGTCGGTGCTGGCGCTCACCACCCCCGCGGGCTTGTTCAGCATAATATATACATATTCCTCGCTGGCCAGACTCTTGCCGTCGGCCCGCACGTCGTCCGCCTCTTTCACCGGCCAGTCCGCTTTTTTGCACACCTGGCCGTTCACCGTCACCCGGCCCTTCGCGATGAGGCCCCGGGCGGCGGAGCGGGTGAGTTGGGCGGCGTCCGCCACAAATTTATCCAGCCGCACGGTCAGCGTCCCTCCATCAGGCGGCCCCGGTTGCCCTTGCCCTGGAAGGCGTCCACCTCCATGGCCAGCATCACCACCGCCGGCATGCCCCGCATGGCCCGCTCGTGCTCGGGGCTGCCGATCCAGGCGGAGGAATACTTTTCGCAGATGGCCCGCATGCCCGCCTGGCGCTCGGCCTCATCGGTGACCGTGCGCACCTTGCCCTCGGCCACGCAGCTGGCGTAGACGTAGGTGAATTCCCGGGGCTGGTTTTCCGCGTAGAGCACGCAGGAATAGCAGGCCCGGGGCCGGGCCGCCAAGTTTTCCAGCTTCTGCCCCGCCCTGGCGCAGTGGAAGTAGAGGGTGCGGCCCACCAGCGCGGCGCAGATGGGCACCGCGTAGGGGGTGCCGTCCTCGTTCACCGTGCAGAGAAAACCATACTCGCTCTCCCGCAGAACGGTGAGGGCGTCCTCCTCGCTGAGTTTTCGGTCTGTTCGGCGCAGTTCGCGCATGGAAAAAATCCCCCTTCTTCTCCGGCCGGCGCATCGCGGGACGCGGCGTTTTTGCCGCCCCCGCCCCGGATGTGTTGTCTCGCGTGACTGATTATACCACATTTCACCCGGATTTGCTTTGCACGGGGAACTTTTTTCGCACGGCATAGAAAAAAGGCCGCCGGGGCAAAAGTCCCGGCGGCCTTTTCGGCCGGCCTCACATCTCTTTTTCCAGTTTGCAGCGGTCGTAGACGGCACTGAACTCCACAAAGAGATAGGCCGCCACCAGCAGCAGCACCGCCGCCAGTTCCACCTCCATCAGGGCGAAGGTGAGCATCAGCGCGCTGTAAACAAAGGTCATCCGGTCAAAGGCCCGGCCCTTGGCCCGGTCGGAGATGGCCCGATTGCGCTCGTCTGCCCGCTCCACCTCCAGCCTTCTTTGCAGCGCCGGGTCGCCCCTGACCGCCCGGGCCGCCAGCAGCTCGCCCGCGCCCTGGCCGAAGAGGCCGCAGCCCACTCCGATGCACACATAGGGCAGCGCGCGCGCCGCGCCAAAGCCCGCCCCCGCCCGCAGCAGCCACAGCCCCGCCGCCACGGCCAGCAGGCCCAAAAGAACGAAAAGGACGTTCCAGGCGTTCTTTTTCATTTCGTCTCCTCCTCGTAGATAAAAATGTCCTCGATGGTGAGGGAAAAATACCGCGCGATCCTGAAGGCAAGCTGGATGGAGGGATTGTAGCGCCCGTTTTCCAGCGAGCCGATGGTCTGGCGGGACACCTCCAGCGCGTCCGCCAGTTCCTCCTGGCGCAGGCCCCGGGCTTTGCGCAGTTCTTCCAGTCGGTTTTTCATGGCTGCCTCCCTTCTCCCTGTTTTATGGAAAGTTTACTTTCCATGGCTTCAGTATAGCACATGCAGGGAAAATGTCAAGCGCGCTTTCCATTTCTCCGCAAAAAAATTTGCCTGCGGCAAAGGGGGCGGGCAGGGCGCGAAACGGCAGGCCGCCGGGACGAACGCTCGCCGGACAGAACGAAGAGGGGCAGGACGGAGCGATGGCGGAAGCAGACCGGGCGGCGGCTGCGGCGAAACGTACGCGGGGCCGCCGGACGGCAGCAGCGGCAAAGGGCGAGGGGGCAACCGGCGGGCCGGGCCGGCAGCAACGGGGCGGACTTTGCTTTGTCGGGCAGGCCGCCGGACGGCAACAACGGAAGAAGGGCCGGGGGGCGGCGGGCAGTGAAGCGGCGGCAGGGGCCGGCGGTGAAAACGCCCGGCGCGCCGCAAAGGGCGCACCGGGCAGAAAGTCACTTGGCGGCGGCGGAGGCCGCCGCCTGTCTGACCCAATCCATCAGCTCATTGTCGATCTCCTCTGTGCGGGAGAGGACGATGTGATGGGTCCAGCGGTTCGGGTACGGCTCGGTGACCGCCGCCACCCGTGGGCTTTGGAGGGGCCGGTCCAGCCCCAGGGTGAGGACGATATAACGGGCGGGAAGTTCGGCCTTGCGTTTCGCCCGCAGGAAGGAGACGCAGGCGAACAGGCGGCGGTTGTAAAAGGAGATCTGGGTTTTGCCCACCTTGAGACGCACGTTTTCAATTTCCGAGAAGATGCGCCCTTCCAACGCCTCGTAGAGAGCCAGTTCCTCCGGCTTGCCGTCGAAGAAACGCAGTGCGTCGCCGTTCATCGCAAGGGCCTCCTTGGGGGGCGTTCCTCCCCTGTTTTTTCTCCTTTATTATACCACAAAAAGAACAAAGGCGACCATGCCGCAGTTCACATCTCGCCGGGCGGTGTCGGAACCGCCGGTGTGTCAGGGGTCGGCGCCGACTGTGCCCCCCGCCAACCGCCGGGAGGCGAGCTCCGCCAAGGGGCTTCGGCAGATATTCCCAGGTTATTTCCAATGCTTTAACTGCGAAAGATACGAATCAAACTGATTGCGTCTGGTTTTCTCGTCCGCGTTATCCGGATTGGGCATATTCGCAACCAGATAATCCAACAAAGATTCCTTGGATTGATAGGCAAATTTACCATCCGCATAGCACCATTTACAGTAGTCCTCGTTATAGCTTCCATCTGGTTCTCGGCTAATCAGACTATCCTCATTCAATGGCATTCCGCAGCACTGACACACAAGTTGCCGTGGGTGGCCTAACAGCGTATTGATCGATACATCAAATACCTGCGACAACAATTGTAATGTGTCTGTATTTGGCTGCGTTTCTCCCGTTTCCCAGCGGCTGACCGCCTGCCTGGTAACTCGCAACCGCTCTGCCAATTCTTCCTGTGTAAGATTGTTCTTTTCACGCAAATTCTTCAGAATATCCCGTACTTCCATAGCAGTTCCCTCCTGTGGAATATGTTGCTGTATTTAGTATAAATTCAAAACCTTACTTTAACAAGCAACTCGCTGTTGCTGTGGGGTCGCGGATGCTGTCGATCAACTCCCTGCCTGTTGCTTTACGGCATAGGGGCATTTACGTAGGGCGTGCATTTGCCCGCATGCGGCAAGCGGCGATACCCCGATCGAGGAGTACCGCCGCTTTACTGTATCATCTATAAAATTCATCACATCAAGGCGCTTTCAAAAATGGTGTAGTCGTGGTGCAGTAAGCGCCTTCCTGTATCGTGAAACCATCGATCTTACTGGTTTTCCCGGGATTTTTCGAGCTGCTGCCGTGGCAGACAATGAGTACGTGGCTCACACGCTCAGTTCGGCGGTCTGGCCGGCGGCCTCGGGGTTCGCCGCCAGCACCGGGCCCAGCACGTTTTTCAGGAAATCCTCCACCTGGTGCGCGCTGCGGCCGGTGAATGCCTCGGGGCGCAGTTCCGACTCGATCTCCTCCCGGGTAAGGCCGAAGGCGGGGTCCGCCTCGATGCGCCCGATCATGTCGTTGGGCAGGCCCTCCTGCTTGACCTGGGCCGCCGCGGCGATGGCGTGCTGACGCAGCCGCTCGTGGAGCTCCTGCCGGTCGCCGCCCTTTTTCACCGCCTTCATCATGATGTTCTCGCTGGCCATGAAGGGCAGTTCCGCCATGACCCGGGCGCGGATGACCTTGGGGTAGACCACCAGCCCGTCGCAGACGTTGAGCAGGATGTTCAGGATGGAATCGGCGGCCAGGAAGGCCTCCGCCACCGCGATGCGCTTGTTGGCGGAGTCGTCCAGGGTGCGCTCGAACCACTGGGTGCCGGCGGTGAAGGAGGGGTTGAGCACGTCCACCATCAGGTAGCGGGCCAGGGCGCACACCCGCTCGCAGCGCATGGGGTTGCGCTTGTAGGGCATGGCGGAGGAGCCGATCTGGTTTTTCTCAAAGGGCTCCTCCATCTCCTTGAAATTGGCCAGCAGGCGGATGTCGGTGGCCAGCTTCATGGCGCTCTGGCCGATGCCCGCCAGCGCGTTCAGCACCATGGCGTCCACCTTGCGGCTGTAGGTCTGGCCGCACACCGGCACCACCTTGTCAAAGCCCATGGCGGCGGTGATGTCCGCCTCCATGGCCTTGATCTTCTCCTCGTCGCCCTCGAACAGCTCCATGAAGCTGGCCTGGGTGCCGGTGGTGCCCTTCGCCCCCCGCAGGGCCAGGGTGGCGATGCGGTGGTCCACTTCCTCCAGGTCCATGTAGAGCTCGTTGGCCCAAAGGGTGGCCCGCTTGCCCACCGTGGTAAGCTGGGCGGGCTGGCCGTGGGTGTAGGCAAGGCAGGGCATGGCCTTGTATTCATCGGCGAATTTCGCCAGCAGGGAGAGCACCCCCAGCAGCTTTTTGCGCACCAGCTGCAAAGCCTGGCGCATAACGATGATGTCGGTGTTGTCGCCCACATAGCAGCTGGTGGCGCCCAGGTGGATGATGCCCTTGGCCGCCGGGCACTGCAGGCCGTAGGCGTAGACGTGGCTCATCACGTCGTGGCGGCACTCCTTTTCCCGGCGGATGGCGTCCTCGTAGTTGATGTCCTCGGCGTGGGCCTTCAGCTGGGCGATCTGCTCGTCGGTGATGGCAAGGCCCTGCCGCTGCTCGGCCTCGGCCAGGGCGATCCAGAGTTTGCGCCAGGTGCGGAACTTGTTGTCGTCGGAAAAGATATACTGCATCTCCCGGCTGGCGTAGCGGGTCTGGAAGGGGGAAATGTATCTGTCGTGTTCTGCCATAGTGCTCCTCGTTCCCTTTCTTTTATAAAGGGCCGCCCCGCCGGGGGCGGCCCTTGGGCTGTGTGCGGGTTACAGGCGGAAGTAGTCCACGCCGCCCTCAAACAGGGGCTGGTACTTGTCGCCCGGCACGTTCTTGTACAGGTCGTTGCCGCTGCGCTCGGTGTGGCCCATCTTGCCCAGCACCCGGCCGTCCGGGCTGGTGATGCCCTCGATGGCCCAGACGCTGCCGTTGGGGTTCACCGACAGGTCCATGGAGGGGTTGCCCGCCCCGTCCACATACTGCGTGGCGATCTGGCCGTTCTTCAGCATCTCGTTCAGCACATCGTCGCTTGCCACAAAGCGGCCCTCGCCGTGGCTGATGGCCACGGTGTGCACCTGGCCGGGCTCACAGCGGCTGAGCCAGGGGCTGAGGTTGGAGGCCACCCGGGTGTTCACCAGCATGCTCTGGTGGCGGCCGATGGTGTTGAAGGTGAGGGTGGGGCACTCCGCGTCCATGGGGCGGATCTCGCCAAAGGGCACAAGACCCAGCTTGATGAGGGCCTGGAAGCCGTTGCAGATGCCCAGCATCAGGCCGTCCCGCTGGCCCAGCAGCCGCTGCACCGCCTCGGTGACGGCGGGGGCCCGGAAGAAGGCAGTGATGAACTTGGCGCTGCCGTCCGGCTCGTCGCCGCCGGAGAAGCCGCCGGGCAGCATGACGATCTGGCTCTCGTCGATGGCCTTCACCAGCGCCTCGCAGCTTTCGGCCACGGCGGCGGGGGTGAGGTTGTTGATGACCAGCACCCGCGGGTCGGCCCCGGCGCGGCGGAAGGCGCGGGCGGTGTCGTACTCGCAGTTGGTGCCGGGGAACACCGGGATGATGACCTTGGGCTTTGCCGCGCCCACGGCCGGGCCCTTGCGGGCGGGCACATCGAAGGTGACGGGCAACACCTCTTCGCCCTTGCCCCGGTAGGGGAACACCGGCTCCAGCTTGCCCTGCCAGGCGTCCTCCAGCGGGGCCAGGTCCACGGTCTCGCCGCCCAGGGTGAAGGTGTAGTCCTCGGTGACGGCGCCCAGTTCCAGGGTGTTTTCCACCTCTTCGCCGTCGGCCAGTTCCAGGATAAAGCTGCCGTAGGCGGGGCGGAAGAGATCGGCGGGGTCCACCCCGCTTGCCAGCTTGAAGCCCAGCCGGTTGCCCAGGCACATCTTGAACAGGCCCTCGGCGGCGCAGCCGTAGCCGGGGGTCCAGGCGGCGCGCACCCTGCCGGAGGCGATGAGGCCCTCCACCTGCTCGAACAGCGCCTTCAGGCTGTGGCGCTCGGGGCGCAGATCGTCGTATTCCGGCCGCAGCCACACCACCCGGCTGCCCGCGGCTTTGAACTCGGGGCTGATCACATTGCCGGTGGTGCCGATGGCGGTGGCAAAACTCACCAGCGTGGGGGGCACGTCCAGGTCCTCAAAGCTGCCGGACATGCTGTCCTTGCCGCCGATGGCGGCGATGCCCAGATCCACCTGGGCCTTCAGCGCGCCCAGCAGAGCGGTGAAGGGCTTGCCCCAGCGCTCGGGGTCGGTACCCAGCCGCTCGAAGTACTCCTGGAAGGTCAGATAGGCCTTCTTGTGGTCGAAGCCGGTGGCCACCAGCTTGGCCACGCTCTCCACCACCGCCAGGTAGGCGCCGCTGTACTGCTTTTTCTCCATCAGGAAGGGATTGTAGCCCCAGGCCATGCCGCTGCAGGTGGTGGTCTCGCCGTCCACCGGCAGCTTCGCCGCCATGGCCTGCGCCGGGGTGAGCTGGCGGCGGCCGCCGAAGGGCATGAGCACGGTGGCCGCGCCGATGGTGGAGTCGAACCGCTCGCCAAGGCCCTTCTGGCTGCAGACGTTCAGGTCGGTGACCAGGTTGCGCAGCCGCTCCTCCCAAGTGTCGCCCGCCCACTCCCGCTCGTAGGGCAGGCAGTCGTAGACCAGCACGTCGGCGTGCTTTTCGGCGCCGTTGGAGGCAAGGAACTTGCGGCTGACATCCACGATGGTCTTGCCGCGCCAGGTCATCGTCAGGCGGGGCTCCTCGGTGACGGTGGCCACCACGGTGGCGTCCAGGTTCTCCTCGTGGGCCAGGGCCACAAAGGCCTGCACGTCCTCGGGTGCCAGCACCATGGCCATCCGCTCCTGGCTCTCGCTGATGGCCAGTTCGGTGCCGTCCAGCCCGTCGTACTTCTTGGGCACGGCGTCCAGGTCGATGGCCAGGCCGTCGGCCAGTTCGCCGATGGCCACGCTCACGCCGCCCGCGCCGAAGTCGTTGCAGCGCTTGATGAGACGGGTGGCCTCCGGCCGGCGCAAAAGGCGCTGCAGCTTGCGCTCGATGGGGGCGTTGCCCTTCTGCACCTCGGCGCCGCAGGTCTCCAGGCTCTTGCGGCCGTGGGCCTTGGAGGAGCCGGTGGCGCCGCCGCAGCCGTCCCGGCCGGTGGCGCCGCCCAGCAGCACCACGATGTCGCCGGGCTTGGGCTCCTCCCGCCGCACGTTGGCGGCGGGGGCAGCGCCCACCACCGCGCCGATCTCCATCCGCTTGGCCACATAGCCGGGATGGTACAGCTCGGTGACCTGGCCGGTGGCCAGGCCGATCTGGTTGCCGTAGCTGGAATAGCCCGCGGCGGCGGTGGTGACCAGCTTGCGCTGGGGCAGCTTGCCGGGCAGGGTGTCCTCCACCGGCACCAGCGGGTCGCCCGCGCCGGTGACCCGCATGGCCTGGTAGACGTAGCTGCGGCCGGACAGCGGGTCACGGATGGCGCCGCCGATGCAGGTGGCCGCGCCGCCGAAGGGCTCGATCTCGGTGGGGTGGTTGTGGGTCTCGTTTTTGAAGAGGTACAGCCAGTCCTGCTCCTGGCCGTCCACGTCGCACTTGATCTTGACGGTGCAGGCGTTGATCTCGTCCGATTCGTCCAGGTCCTTCAGCTTGCCGATGGCTTTGAGGTACTTGGCGCCGATGGTGGCCAGGTCCATCAGGCACATGTCCTTCTTGCGGCCGGCGTACACCGCCTTGCGCATGGCCAGGTAGGAGTCGAAGGCCTTTTTCACCTGCACGTCCTCGATGCGCACCTCCTCCAGGATGGTGCCGAAGGTGGTGTGGCGGCAGTGGTCGCTCCAGTATGTGTCGATCATCCTGATCTCGGTGATGGTGGGCGCGCGGTGCTCACTCTGGAAGTACTCCTGGCAGAAGGTGATGTCCGCCAGGTCCATGGCCAGGCCCCGCTGCTGGATAAAGGCGGCCAGGCCCTCCTCGTCCAGTTCCAGAAAGCCCTCCAGCACCTCCACGTCGGGAGGCACGGGGTAGTCCACCCGCAGGGTGTCCACCGGCTCGAGGGAGGCCTCGCGGGCCTCCACCGGGTTGATGACATACTTCTTGATCCGCTCCAGCTCTTCGGCGGGGATGTCGCCCTCCAGCAGGTAGACCCGGGCGGTGCGCACCTGGGGCCGCTCGCCCTGGCTGATGAGCTGGATGCACTCGCTGGCGGAGGAGGCGCGCTGGTCGAACTGACCGGGCAGATACTCCACCGCGAAGACGGTTTTTGCCGCAGGCAGCGCATCACAGATGGCGTCCACCGGGGGCTCGCTGAAGACGGTGGGCACGCAGGCGTCGAACAACTCCCGGCTGATGCCCTCCACATCGTAGCGGTTCAAAAGGCGCAGGCCGGCCACGCTGCCGATGCCCAGGATGTCCCGCACCTCGGTCAGCAGGCTCTGGGCCTCGTGGTCAAAGCCCGGTTTCTTTTCCACATAAACACGATATACCATGGGGTACCTCCCTTGAAACTGTGGGGTTTAGCGCAGGGCCTCCAGCGCCCGGCGGCCGATGTCGCCCCGGCGGTGCAAGCCCTCAAAGGTGATGTTGTCGGCGGCGGCGTAGGCCTTTTTCAGCGCCGCCGCAAGGTCCGGCGCGGTGGCGGTCACGCCCAGCACCCGCCCGCCGGCGGTGACCAGTTTGCCGTCTTTCAGGGCGGTGCCCGCGTGGTACACCACCGCCCCGCCGCCGGGCAGCTGGCCATTCACAAGGCCGGAGATCTCCTTGCCCTTTTCGTAGTGCTCGGGGTAGCCGCCGCTGGCCAGGATGACGCAGGCGGCGCTTTCGGAGGAGAATTCCACCGGGGTGTCGGCCAGGGTGCCGTTCGTGCAGGCCAGCATGATCTTCAAAAGATCGCTTTTCAGCAGGGGCAGCACCACCTGGGTCTCGGGGTCGCCGAAGCGGCAGTTGTACTCGATGACCCGGGGGCCCGCCGGGGTGATCATCAGCCCGAAGTAGAGGCAGCCTTTGAAGGGGCAGCCCTCGGCGGCCATGGCCGCCATGGTGGGGGCAAAGATGGTTTTTTCACACTGGGCCGCCACCTCCGGGGTGTAGTAGGGGTTCGGGGCCACGGTGCCCATGCCGCCGGTGTTCAGGCCCTTGTCGCCGTCCAGCGCCCGCTTGTGGTCCATGCTGGACACCATGGGCTTCAGGGTCCTGCCGTCGGCGAAGGCCAGCACGCTGACCTCGGGGCCGGTGAGGAACTCCTCCACCACCACCCGGCTGCCGGAGGCGCCGAACACCTTCTCCTCCATCATCTGATGCAGGGCCTGCCGGGCCGCCGCCTCGCTGTCGCAGATGAGCACGCCCTTGCCCAGGGCCAGGCCGTCCGCCTTGATGACCACCGGGTATTTTCCCTTTTCCCGGATGTACTCCAGGGCCTTTGCCGGCTCGTCGAACACCGCGTAGTCGGCGGTGGGGATGCCGTACTTCTTCATCAGGTCCTTGCTGAACACCTTGCTGGCCTCGATGCGGGCCGCGGCGGCATTGGGCCCGAAGGCGGGGATGCCCGCCTGGGCCAGTTTGTCCACCAGCCCCAGGGCCAGGGGGTCGTCGGGGGCGACCACCACATAGTCCACCTGTTCCCTTTTCGCCAGCTCCACCTGACCCTCGATGTCGGTGGCGGCCACCGGCACGCAGCGGGCGTCGGCGGCGATGCCCCCGTTGCCCGGCGCGCAGAGAATTTCGGTGCACAGTTCGCTCTCTTTGAGCTTTCTCACGATGGCGTGTTCCCGGCCGCCGCCGCCCACGACCAACAGTTTCATGGGTAAATTTCCCCCTTCCTTTTTTCCCGAGCCCTGACACACCAATGCCCGGCGCGGCAAAAACCGCGCCGGGTGGTACGCTTTTGTTTAATGGTGGAACAGCCGCAGCCCGCAGAAGGCCATGGCGATGCCGTATTTGTTGCAGGTGTCGATGACCTGCTGGTCGCGGATGGAGCCGCCGGGCTCCACGATGGTGGTCACGCCGCTGCGGCGGGCCCGCTCGATGTTGTCGCCGAAGGGGAAGAAGGCGTCGCTGCCCAGGCACACGCCGGTCACCTTGGCCAGCCATTCCTTCTTCTCGGCGGCGGTGAGGGGCTCGGGGCGGGTGGTGAAGGTCTCGGCCCACACGTCCTCGCCGATCACGTCCTCGTACTCATCGCTGATGTACACGTCGATGGCGTTGTCCCGGTTGGGGCGGGAGACGTCGGGCTTAAAGGGCAGGGCCAGCACCTTGGGGTGATGGCGCAGCTGCCAGATGTCCGCCTTGTTGCCGGCCAGGCGGGTGCAGTGGATGCGGCTCTGCTGGCCGGCGCCCACGCCGATGATCTGGCCGCCCTGGGCGTAGCACACCGAGTTGGACTGGGTGTACTTGAGGGTGATGAGGCAGAGCACCAGGTCCCGCTTCTGCTCGGGGCTGAGGGTCTTGTTCTCGGTGACGAGGTTCTGCAGCATCCCCTCGTCGATGCGCAGGTCGTTGCGGCCCTGCTCGAAGGTGATGCCGAACACCTGCTTGTGCTCCACCGGGGCGGGCACATACGAGGCGTCGATCTGCACGATGTTGTAATTGCCCTTGCGCTTGGATTTGAGAATTTCCAGGGCGGCGGGGGTGTAGCCGGGGGCGATGATGCCGTCGGACACCTCGTGCTGGATGACCTTGGCGGTGGACTCGTCGCACTCGTCGGAGAGGGCGATCCAGTCGCCAAAACTGCTCATGCGGTCGGCGCCGCGGGCCCGGGCGTAGGCGCAGGCCAGGGGGCTGAGCTCCAGCCCCTCGCAGAAGTACATCTTTTTGAGGGTGTCGTCCAGGGGCAGGCCCAGGGCCGCGCCCGCCGGGGAGACGTGCTTGAAGGAGGCGGCGGCGGGCAGGCCGGTGGCCTCCTTCAGCTCCTTCACCAGCTGCCAGGAGTTGAGCGCGTCCAGAAAGTTGATGTAGCCCGGCTTGCCGTTCAAAACGGTCACCGGCAGCTCGCCCTCTTCCATATAGATGCGGGCGGGTTTCTGGTTGGGGTTGCAGCCGTATTTCAGTTCCAGTTCCTTCATCTTTCGTTTTCCCCCTTATTCTTCACAAACTGCGTCGTATTTATTGATGATCACATCTTCCGTCTCGCCGGTGGCAAGGTCGATGCCCCGCACGAAGAGGCTCACCTTGTTGTCCTCGTTCAGCGCCTCCCACATCTTCACCGCCAGTTCCTCCGCGTCCTCCGGCAGGGCCACCCGCTCCGGCTCGCCCTCAAAGCTGGGGATGGGGCTGCCGTCGCACTTGTAGGTGTGCAGGAAGTGCCCCTCCCCCGCCACCGGCTGCGGATACTCGAAGAAGTACCGCCGGCAGCTTTCGCCGTTGCCGTCGGCGCTTTTGAGGATGGACAGCTTGTAGCTGCAAGCGCCATCGGCCAGCTCCACCACACCGCTGATGCGGGGGGTCCAGTTGGGGCCGTCCGGCTCAAACGTCCGGGTGCGCAGGGCGGCCTCGAAACTCTCGCCCCGGCTCATGAATTCATAAACGGTGTCGGTCTGGTCGCCGTTGGTGACGATGTGGGTATCCTCCCCCACCGTGCGCACCGGGTTATAGATGATGAGGCTGGGGTCCTGGAGCTTTTCCGGGTCCGTCGCCAGGGTGCGGATGCCGCCGATCTGGGGCACCGGGTCGAACACCCGGTTGCGGCTGTTGGCGCTGCGGCCCATGATGAAATAGGCGATGAGCGCCTTTTTGCCGCTGGGGGCAAGGCCCAGCACGATGCCCCGGCCGGGGTAGGCGTTGGTCTTCAGCTGTTCGTACAGGTCAAGCAGTTCCATTTCCTCATTCTCCCTTTTTGTAGTCAGCGCCCGGGGCGCGGGTTCAGCCTTTGTCGTACGCGGCGCACACCTTGGCCAGCGCCGCGGGCAGCAGTTTCCACTCGGCCTGCTCCATCACCCGCCGCTGCAAGGTCTCGGGGGTGTCGCCCTCGGCCACCTCCACCGCCTTCTGGGCGATGATGCGCCCGCCGTCGCACACCTCGTTCACAAAGTGCACCGTGGCGCCGGTGACCTTGACCCCCTTGGCCAGGGCCGCCTCGTGGACCTTGAGACCGTACATCCCTTCGCCGCAGAAGCTGGGGATGAGGCTGGGATGCACGTTCAAAATGCGCTCGGGGTAGGCGGCGATGACGCTTTTGCCCAGGATGGACAGAAAGCCCGCCAGCACCACGATGTCGATGGCGTTTTCCTTCAAAACGGCCAGCAGGGCCGCGTCGAATTCCTCGGCGGTGGCGTAGTCTTTCCGGCGCACCACCACGCCGGGCACGCCGGCGTTTTCGGCCCGCTCCAGAGCGTAGACGCCGGGCTTCGAGGCCACCACCAGGGAAATTTTGCCGTGGGGGTTTTCGCCCCTGGCCTCGCTGTCCAGCAGGGCCTGGAGGTTGGTGCCCCCGCCGGACACCAGAACCGCTACCCTCAGCATAGTTCCACCCCGTCGCCGGCCACGATCTCGCCCAGCACCCAGGCGTCCTCGCCGTTGGCCTTCAGGATCTCCACGGCGCGGGCGGCGTCCTCTTTGGCCACCACCAGGATCATGCCCACGCCCATATTAAAGGTGTTGAACATGTCCCGCTCAGGGATATTGCCGGCAGCCTGGATGTGGTTAAAGAGGGCGGGGGTGTGCACATTGGCCTTTTCGATGCGGGCGGCGCAGCCTTTTTTCAGGCAGCGGGGGATGTTCTCGTAGAAGCCGCCGCCGGTGATGTGGCTCACGCCCTTGACGGTGATCTCGTCCATCACCGCCAGCACGGGCTTGACGTAAATTTTGGTGGGGGCCAGCAGGGCCTCGCCCAGGGTGCGGCCCAGGTCGGCGTGGTACTCTTTCAGCACCTCCGGGTGGTGTTCCAGGTCAAAGACCCGGCGCACCAGCGAAAAGCCGTTGGAGTGCACCCCGGAGGAGGGCAGGGCGATGATGGCGTCGCCCTCTGTCATGGTGCTGTTGTCCAGCAGTTTGGCCTTGTCCACAGCGCCCACGGTGAAGCCCGCCAGGTCATACTCGTCCTCGGGGTAGAAGCCGGGCATCTCGGCGGTCTCGCCGCCCACCAAAGCGCAGCCCGCCTGCACGCAGCCCTCGGCCACGCCGGCTACCAGCTGGGCGATCTTTTCCGGCACGTTTTTGCCGCAGGCGATGTAGTCCAGAAAGATGAGGGGCTTCGCGCCGGCGCAGATCACGTCGTTCACGCACATGGCCACGCAGTCGATGCCCACGGTGTCGTGCTTGTCCATCAGAAAGGCCAGTTTCAGCTTGGTGCCCACGCCGTCGGTACCGCTCACCAGCACCGGGTGGGGCATGCCGGTGCAGTCCAGTTCGAACAGGCCGCCGAAGCCCCCCAGGCCGCCGATGCAGCCGGCGGTCATGGTGCGGGCGACGTGCTGCTTCATCAGTTCCACCGCCTTGTAGCCGGCGGTGATGTCCACCCCGGCGGCGGCGTAGCTGGCGGAATAACTCTTTTCCATGGCGCTCTGGCTCCTTTTAATCAATGGTCTCGGAAATTTTGTTCTCGAACTTGCTCTTCTCGGTCACCGCCGGGGGCTCCACAGGGTACTGGCCGGTGAAGCAGCCGGTGCACAGACCCAGCTTGCAGCCCTCGGCGATGGTCTTCACGCCCTCCACGCTCAAAAAGCCCAGGCTGTCCACCCCCAGGATGTCCCGCATCTCCTCCAGCGTGTGATTGGCGGCGATGAGGTTCTCCCGGCTGTCCACGTCCACACCGAAGTAGCAGGGATAGAGAAATTCCGGCGCGCTGGACAAAAAATGCACCTGGGTGGCGCCCGCCTCCCGCAGCAGCTGCACGATCTGGCGGCTGGTGGTGCCCCGGACGATGGAGTCGTCCACCAGCACCACCCGCTTGCCCCGCACCGTGTCGGCGATGGGGTTGAGCTTGATGCGCACAGTGTTCTCCCGCAGCTTCTGGTCGGGCTGGATGAAGGTGCGCCCGATGTACTTGTTCTTCAAAAAGCCGATGCCGTAGGGGATGCCGCTCTGCTGGGAGTAGCCCAGCGCCGCGTCCAGCCCCGAGTCGGGCACGCCCACCACCACATCCGCCTGGATGGGGTGTTCCAGCGCCAGCATGGCGCCGGCGCGGCGGCGGGCCCGGTGCACCGAGGCGCCGTCCACCACCGAGTCGGGCCGGGCGATGTAGACGAATTCAAAGACGCACAGGCTGGAGGGCGCGCCGCAGTGGGTGCGGATGGAGCGCATGCCGTCCTTGTCAAAGACGATGATCTCGCCGGGCTCCACGTCCCGCACGAACTCGCCGCCGGCGGCGGCGATGGCACAGCTCTCGCTGGCGATGATGTCGCTGTCGCCCAGCTTGCCGATGCACAGCGGCCGGAAGCCCTGAGGGTCGCGGGCGGCGATCAGTTTGCGGGGGCTCATGATCACCAGGCTGTAGGCTCCCTTGAGGATGGGCATGCTCTTTTCCACCGCCTCCTCGATGCTGCGGCTCGTAAGGCGCTGGCGGGTGATGGTGTAGGCGATGACCTCGGTGTCGCTGGTGGAGTGGAAGATGCCCCCCTCCAGCTCGATGTCCCGCCGCAGTTCGTAGGAGTTGGTGAGGTTGCCGTTGTGGGCCAGGGCCATGGGGCCCTTCACATGGCGGATGACAAAGGGCTGGGCATTGGCCCGCAGGGGGGTGCCGGTGGTGGCGTAGCGGCAGTGGCCGATGCACATCTGGCCCCGGGGCATGGTCTCCAGCACCTGCTTTGTGAACACCTCGTTCACCAGACCCAGGTCCCGGCGCTTGTAGATCACGCCCCGGTCGTTCACCGCCATGCCGCAGCTCTCCTGCCCCCGGTGCTGCAAAGCGTACAGGCCGTAATAGGTGGTGGCCACCACGTCCTGCTCCGCGTTGCGGCGGTAGATGCCGAACACGCCGCACTCCTCGTGCAGCTTTGCGTCAAACTGTTCCATACTGTTCCTTTCTTTGCCGTTGGTTGCCGCAAGCGCCGGGGCTCAGCCCAGCAGACGGGCCATGACCTCCTGATAGGCCTCCTCCTCGCCGCCCAGGTCCCGGCGGAACAGGTCCTTGTCCAGGTGGGCGCCGGTGGTGGCGTCCCAGAAGCGGCAGGTGTCGGGGCTGATCTCGTCCGCCAGCACGATGGTCCCGTCCGCCAGGCGGCCGAACTCCAGCTTGAAGTCGATGAGGCGGATGTTAAAGCCCAGCAGGTACTCGCTGAGGATGCGGTTCACCTTGAAGGCGTAGTCGCTGATGGTGTCGATCTCCTCCTGGGTGGCGAGGCCCAGGGCCAGGGCGTGATAGTGGTTGATGAGGGGATCGTGCAGGTCGTCGTTCTTATAGCTGAACTCCAGGGTGGGGCACTTGAGCACGGTGCCCTCGGGCACGCCCAGCCGCTTGGTGAAGCTGCCGGCGGCCACGTTGCGCACGATGACCTCCAGCGGCACGATCTGAACCTTCTTCACCAGGGTCTCCCGGTCGCTGAGTTCCTGCACAAAGTGGGTGGGCACGCCCTTTTCCGCCAGCATCTTCATCAGGTTGTTGGTCAGGCGGTTGTTCACCACGCCCTTGCCCCGGATGGTGCCCTTCTTGGCGCCGTCGCCGGCGGTGGCGTCGTCCTTGTAGTCCACGATCACCAGGTTGGGGTCGTCGGTGGCGAACACTTTCTTGGCTTTGCCCTCGTACAGCTGCTCCATCTTTTTCATCGTCAAAACGCTCCTTTTATATTGTAAAGTTGTGGCTGCGATTTTTACAGTTCCGCCAGCTGGGCCTGCAGCGCCTCTTCCTTGCGGGCGATCTGGGCGGCCATGGCCTTGCGGTCGGCGGCCAGCACGGCGGCCAGCCGCTCGTCGGTGACCGCCAGAATCTGAGCGGCCAGCACCGCGGCGTTCTTGGCGCCGTTCAGCGCCACGGTGGCCACGGGGATGCCGCTGGGCATCTGCACGGTGGCCAGCAACGCGTCCAGCCCGTCGGCGGCGCCCCCCTTCAGGGGGATGCCCACCACCGGCAGGGTGGTGTTGCCCGCCACGGCTCCCGCCAGATGGGCGGCCATGCCCGCCGCGCAGAGGATGACGCCGAAGCCCTTCTCCCGAGCGGACTTGGAAAACTCCGCCGCCTCGGCGGGGGTGCGGTGGGCACTGAGGATGTGGGCCTCGAAGGGGATGCCCAGCCGTTTCAGCTCGGCGCAGGCGGCTTTCACCACCGGCCAGTCGCTGTCGCTGCCCATCAAAACGGCCACTTTTTTCGTCTGTGTCACCTTTGTTCGACCTCCTGTTTTGAAAAAAAGAAAAGGCGTGGTGCACACTTACACCACTGCCTTTGTGTCACTTGGATAAAGAGGTGCTCTTTCCCCGCTGCCCCGCAGCGCGGCGCTCTGCCCCGCCGTGGGAACCGGGACGCCCGAACGCACAATGCCCCATTGCCGTGCACCTCCGCCAAAAAAATCCTGCCCACCGCCGCTGGGCGCGGCGCGCGGGCGAACCTTCTACCCTTTCAGTTTAAAGGGTGCGGCGGCAAAATGCAACCCGTTTCGCACCCCGCGAAAGGATTTTCAGAACAATTGCTTTGCCCGCCCGCCTTTGTCCTGTGATTTTTGGCACGATTACCAACAAAGGGGCCGGTAGTCATACTTTGGCGGGGGCGGTGACGGCGGCGTAGCGCCCGCCGGTGACCGCCAGCAGGTCGGCGGGGGCCAGTTCCACCTGGGCCCCGATGCGCCCGGCGCTGACCATGATGGTCTCCTTATCCTCCGCGGAGGTATCCACCACCGTGACAAAGGGCTTTTTCATCCCCACCGGGCTGCAGCCGCCCCGCACATAGCCGGTGGTCTTGAGCAGGTCCGCCACATGGAGCATGGCCACGCTCTTCTCCCCCACCGCCCGGGCGGCGGCCTTCAGGTCCAGCTCCTCCGCCACCGGGATGACGAACACATAAAAGGCACGGCTGGCGCCTTGGGTCACCAGCGTCTTGAACACCCGCGCCGGGTCCTGCCCCACCTTTTTGGCCACGGCCAGGCCGTCGATGGCCCCGTCGGAATGGTCGTACTCGTGGAATTGATAGGCCACCTTCGCTTTGTCCAGCATCCGCATGGCGTTGGTCTTGGGTTGTGCCATCTTCCCCGTCCCCTTTTCATCGCCCGGGGTGTCCGGGCGTTTTTCTTTTATTGTAACACGCCGCGCAAGAGCCTTCTTCTTGACAATCGGCCGCCGGCGTGCTATGCTTTGCACAATCTTTTTAAAACGCGAGGTTCGCCATGCACGTTCTGTTTACCGCCAGCTATTATTACGGCTTTTACTTTATGATGGGTAAAGGCCTTGTTTGCTGCGGTCATCCGGGGATGTGAGGGCGCCGGGCGCGTCGAGTCGCACCAAAAGCCGGGAAACCTGCGGCAGCAGGCTTCCCGGTTTTTATTTTGAAACAAGGGGGAGACTGAGATGATCATCATTTTAAAGCAGAACGCCGATCAGGCGGCGGTGGAGGAACTGTGCCGGGAACTGGAAGGCCGGGGCCTTTCCATCCACGAGAGCCAGGGCGCCGAGACACACATTCTGGGCCTGGTGGGCGACACCAAGTCCATCGCCGAGAGCTGGGTGCGGGCCAACCCGGTGGTGGAGGACGTGCGCCGGGTGAGCGAGCCCTACAAGAAGGCCAACCGCAAGTTCCACCCGGCGGACACGGTGGTGGATGTGAGCGGCGTGCCGGTGGGCGGCGGCCACTTCGCGGTGATCGCCGGGCCCTGCAGCGTGGAGAGCGAAAGCCAGATCGAGACGGTGGCCGCCGCGGTGCAGGCCGCGGGGGCAAAGCTTTTGCGGGGCGGCGCCTTCAAGCCCCGCACCTCCCCCTACTCCTTCCAGGGGATGCGGGCGGAGGGGCTGGAGCTGCTGCGCCACGCCCGCAGCCGCACCGGCATGCCCATCGTCACCGAGATCATGAACACCGAGCACCTGCCCCTCTTTGCCGACGTGGACCTCATCCAGGTGGGGGCGCGGAACATGCAGAACTTTGAACTGCTCAAGGCGGTGGGCCGCAGCGGCCGGCCGGTGCTCTTGAAGCGGGGGCTTTCCGCCACGCTGGAGGAACTGGTGATGAGCGCCGAGTACATCATGGCCGAGGGCAACGACCAGGTGATCCTGTGCGAGCGGGGCATCCGCACCTTCGAGCCCAGCATGCGCAACACGCTGGACATCAGCGCCGTGCCCATGCTGAAAAAGATGACCCACCTGCCGGTGGTGATCGACCCCAGCCACGCGGCGGGCATCGCCTGGATGGTGGAGCCGCTGGCGGCGGCGGCGGTGGCCGCCGGGGCGGACGGGCTGATGATCGAGGTGCACAACGACCCGGCTCACGCCCTGTGCGACGGCGCCCAGAGCCTGACCCCCGACCAGTTCGCGGCCCTGATGGAAAAGCTGCGCCCGCTGGTGCGCCTGGTGGGAAAAACGCTGGACTGAGCCGTCACGCCTTGCAACGGCGCCGCGGATGCGCTAAAATAAAATGATAGACCGTTCCGCCCGCCGGGCGGGGCAGACAAACGGGGAGGGTTTTAAAAATGGATCTGCATCTCAACAGCATCTGCGTACAGGGCGGCTACACGCCGGGAAACGGCGAGCCCCGCCAGGTGCCCATCATCCAGAGCACCACCTTTAAATACGCCACCAGCGAGGACATGGGCAAACTGTTCGACCTGGAGGCCAGCGGCTACTTCTACAGCCGGCTGCAGAACCCCACCTGCGACACGGTGGCCGCCAAGATCTGCGCGCTGGAGGGCGGCAGTGCCGCCATGCTCACCAGTTCCGGCCAGGCGGCCAGCTTCTACTCGGTGTTCAACATTGCCGGCTGCGGCGACCATGTGGTGAGCAGCAGCACCATCTACGGCGGCACCTACAACCTCTTCGCCGTGACCATGAAGCGGATGGGCATCGAGTTCACCTTCGTAGACCCGGACTGCACCGAGGAGGAACTGAACGCCGCCTTCCGGCCCAACACCAAGGCGGTGTTCGGCGAGACCATCGCCAACCCGGCCCTGACGGTGCTGGACATTGAAAAGTTCGCCAAGGCGGCCCACGCCCACGGCGTGCCCCTCATCATCGACAACACCTTCGCCACCCCGGTGAACTGCCGGCCCTTCGAGTGGGGTGCGGACATCGTGACCCACTCCACCACCAAGTACATGGACGGCCACGGCGCGGCGGTGGGCGGCTGCATCGTGGACAGCGGCCGCTTCGACTGGACCAGGTACCCCGACAAGTTCCCCGGCCTTTGCACCCCCGACGAGAGCTATCACGGGGTGGTGTACACCGAGCGGTTCGGCCTGGCCGGGGCCTACATCACCAAGGCCACCGCCCAGCTGATGCGGGACTTCGGCAGCATCCAGAGCCCCCAGAACGCCTTTTTGCTGAACCTGGGTCTTGAGAGCCTGCATGTGCGGATGAAGCGCCACTGCGAGAACGGGCAGGCGGTGGCGGAGTTCCTGCACGACCACCCGAAGATCGCCTGGGTGAACTACTGCGGCCTGCCCGACGACAAGCACTACGCCCTGGCGCAGAAGTACCTGCCCCACGGCGGCTGCGGCGTGGTGAGCTTCGGCGTGAAGGGCGGGCGCAAGGCCGCCGAGACCTTCATGAAGCACCTGAAGCTGGCGGCCATCGAGACCCATGTGGCGGACGCCCGCACCTGCTGCCTGCATCCGGCCAGCGCCACCCACCGCCAGATGAACGACGAGGAGCTGGCCGCCGCCGGGGTGAGCCCGGATCTGGTGCGCTTCAGCTGCGGTCTCGAGGACAGCCGCGACCTCATCGCCGACATCGCGCAGGCCCTGGACCAGGTGTGAGCATCCCACTGTGAAAGGAGGGCGGCTTTGTGCCCCTCATCATCCCCAAAACGCTGCCCGCCTACGGGGTGCTGGGCAGCGAGAACGTGTTCGTCATGCACAAGCGCCGGGCCCGCACCCAGCACATCCGCCCACTGCGGATCGTGGCGCTGAACCTGATGCCCACCAAGATCGCCACCGAGACCCAGCTGGCGCGCCTGTTGGCCAACAGCCCGCTGCAGGTGCAGCTGACGCTGCTGCACACCGCCAGCCACACCGCCAGCCATGTGCCCGGCGGCCATATGGAAGCCTTCTACAAGACCTTTGACGAGATCCAAAGCGAGCGCTTCGACGGCATGATCATCACCGGCGCGCCGGTGGAGCAGATGCCCTTTGAGGAAGTGGATTACTGGCCGGAGCTGTGCCGCATCATGGACTTCACCCGCACCAATGTCTACTCCACCCTCCACGTCTGCTGGGGGGCCCAGGCGGGGCTTTACCACCACTTTGGCATCGAAAAGCGCCCCCTGCCCGAAAAGATGTTCGGCATCTTCCCCCACCGGGTCGTGCGGCCCTCGAACCCCCTGGTGCGGGGCTTCGACGAGGAGTTCTGGGCCCCTCACTCCCGCCACACCGGCGTGGATGAGGACCAGGTGCGTGCCTGCGGCGCGCTGCGGGTGCTGGCCGAGAGCGACGAGGCGGGCATCTACCTGATGAGCACCGACAGCGGCCGGCAGATCTTTGTCACCGGCCACCCGGAGTACGAGCGGCTCACCCTGGACGCGGAATACCGGCGGGATGTGGCCAAGGGCCTGCCCATCCAGCCGCCCAGGCACTACTATCCCGACGACGACCCGGCCCGGGAACCGGTCTACCGCTGGCGGGCCCACGCCTTTTTGCTTTACACCAACTGGCTGAACTATTATGTGTACCAGAACACCCCCTACGACCTGGAGGATCTGGACACCCTGTAAACCCATCCTGCAAACCGGCGGGGGCGGGGGCCTTCGCCCCCGCCCCCTGCCTGCGTTCCGCGGGCGGTCAAAAACGAGAAAGGAGTTCTTTTTCATGCGCATCCTGGTGGTGGAGGACACCAAAGATATGAACCGGCTGATCGTCAAGGCGCTCACCAAGGCGGGCTACAGCGTGGACGGCTGCTACGACGGCGAAGAGGCGCTGGACTATCTGGCCGGGGCGGAGTACGACGGCATCGTGCTGGACGTGATGATGCCCAAGATGGACGGCCACCAGCTGCTGGCAAAGCTGCGGGCGGCGGGCAGCGACATCCCGGTGCTGTTCCTCACCGCGCGGGACGCGGTGGCCGACCGGGTGGCAGGGCTGGACCTCGGGGCGGACGACTATCTGGTAAAGCCCTTCGCCTTTGAGGAGCTGCTGGCCCGCATCCGGGCCATGACCCGCAAGCACGCGGGCAGCCACACCGACATCCTCACCGTGGCCGACCTGGTGCTGGACACCCGGGGCCACACCGCCGCCCGGGCGGGGCGGGAGATCCAGCTGCTGCCCAAGGAGTACGCCATTCTGGAGCATCTGATGCGCAACCAGGGCACGGTGCTCAGCCGGGAGCAGCTGGAGGATCGGATCTGGAACTACGAAAAGGCCGGCAGTTCCAACAACATCGACGGCTATATGAGCCGCCTGCGCAAGAAGATCGACGCCGACGTGCCCGAAGACGAGCGCCTTCTGCACACCGTGCGGGGCGCCGGCTGGGTGCTGCGGGCGCCGAAGAAAGGGGGCGCGGCATGAGACCCTCCTCCATCAAGACGAGGATCACCTTGTGGATCACCCTGCTGGTGGTGGCGCTGTTTGTGGTGATGCTGCTCTTCGCCCGGGCGGTGAGCAGCTCGGTGGTGCAGCGCACCACCCGGGAGCAGCTGGTGAACGCCGTGCGGGCCAATGCCGCTTATGTGAAGCTGGAGGGCGGCAAACTGACCACCGAGACGGGATTCTCCTTTTCCCACGGCGGCGTGACGAGCCTTGTGTACAGCAAGGCCGAGGCGCTGCTGGCGGGGCAGCTGCCGGTGGGCTTCTCCGCCACGGTGCCCTTTGAGAACGGCATGGTGCGCACGGTGGACGCCGACGGCGTGGATTACTATCTGCTGGATCTGTGGATCCCCAGCGGCTGGGAGGACGGCGTGTGGCTGCGAGGCCTGGAGGAGGTGCCGGACAGCGGCGCCACCACCCGCAACCTGCTCACGGTGGCGGCGGTGGCCCTGCCCCTCTTTGTGCTGGCGGGGGCGCTGGGCAGCTTCTGGATCGTGCGCCGCTCGCTGCGGGGGCTGGACATCATCAACGAGGCCGCCGCCTCCATCGACGAGGGGCGGGACCTCTCCCGCCGCATCGGCCCGGTGCCCGGCGGCCGGGAGCTGACCACCCTGGCGGAAAACTTCGACGGCCTTTTGGAGCGGCTGCAACACAGCTTTGAGGCCGAGTGCCGCTTTACCGCCGACGCCTCCCACGAACTGCGCACCCCGGTGTCCATCATCAAGAGCGCCTGCGAGTACGCCGAGGCCTACGACGAGACCGACGCCGAGCGCCGGGAGACCCTGGACATGATCCACCGCCAGGCCAACAAGATGACGGCGCTGATCGGGCAGCTGCTGGCCCTCACCCGGCTGGACCAGGGCACCGAACAGCTGTCCGCCGAGCCGCTGGACCTGGGGCAGCTGGCCCGGCAGACCCTGCAGGAACAGAACTACGACCCCGCCCGCCTGCGCCTGGCGCTGGCCCAGGGCATCACGGTACGGGGGGACGCGGCGCTGCTGGGGCGGCTGCTGGCGAACCTTGTGGACAACGCCCTCAAGTACGGCCCGGCCGAGGGGGTCGTGTCGGTGGGGGTGGCCGCCGGCAGCGGCGAGGCCCTGCTCTCGGTGCGGGACGAGGGGCCGGGCATCCCCGTCGACCAGCAGCAGCGCATCTGGCAGCGCTTTTACCAGCTGGACGCCGCCCGCGGCGACGCCCAGGAAGGTGTGGGGCTGGGTCTCTCGCTGGTGCAGCGCATCGCCCAGCTCCACGGCGGCCGCATGACGCTGGACAGCACCGAGGGGGTGGGCAGCACCTTCACCCTGCACCTGCCCCTGGCATGAACACCCAAACGCCGCTCTCCCCGCCGGGAGGGCGGCGTTTTCAAAGGTCCCGCCGGGGGCGGCAGGGCCCTCCCTTCGCCTTCGAAAGGGGGAGAAGGCCGCTCACGACCGCCTCAAAAAAATTTTTGAGAATGATTCCCAAATTTCATGTTCGTTTCATGTTGGGGGCCTATACTGGCATCAGAACAAAACAGGAAGGAGATCACCCTG
Organism: Candidatus Allofournierella merdavium; assembly: GCF_944382735.1. Lineage (NCBI taxonomy): Bacteria > Bacillati > Bacillota > Clostridia > Eubacteriales > Oscillospiraceae > Allofournierella > Candidatus Allofournierella merdavium. Next base: position 153,188 of record NZ_CALWND010000005.1, read on the forward strand.
ATGAAAAAATTTCTTTTAACTGCCCTGGCCGCCCTGGCCATCGCTCTTTTGACCGCCTGCTCCGGCAATGGCCAGCTCAGCTACATCGGAGATGAGGCCGCCCGCACCGCGGCCCTCTCCGGCGCCGGCCTCTCCGCCGACAGCGTCACCTTCACCGGCACCAAGCTGACCAACCGGGACGGCGTGGAATATTACCTCGTTTCCTTCACCTCCGGCGCGAACCAGTACCAGAGCCAGGTGGACGCCCTCTCCGGCGTGGTCATCCAGACCGAGACCCAGCCCCTGAGCCAGAGCGCCGCCACCGCCGCCTCCGGGGCGACCATCACCGCCGAGGACGCCAAGGCCAAGGCCCTGGCCCACGCCGGCCTGACCGCCGACGCGGTGACCTTCGTCACTGCCCAGCTGGACCGGGACGACGGCCGCCTGGTCTATGACGTGGAGTTCTACACCGCCGACTACAAGGAATACGACTACGAGATCGACGCCGCCACCGGCGATGTGCTGAGTTTTGACTTTGACGCCGACCACTACGCTCCCGCCGCCAACCAGCCCCCCGCCGCCAGCGCCTCCATCACCGCCGAGGACGCCAAGGCCAAGGCCCTGGCCCATGCGGGTCTCTCCGCCGACGCGGTCACCTTCGTCACCGCCCAGCTGGACCGGGAAAACGGCCGCCTGGTGTATGACGTGGAGTTCTACACCGCCGACTATAAAGAATACGACTACGAGATCGACGCCACCACCGGCGAGGTGGTGAGCTACGACTACGACGCCGAGCATTACGCCCATACCACCACCCCCGCCGCTCCCGCCCAGACGCCCGCCCCCGCGGCCGCTGCCACTCCTGCGCCTGCGGCCCAGACGCCCGCCCCCGCGGCCCAGGCTCCCGCCCAGGCTGCCACCGGCGCCACCATCTCCGCCGAGGACGCCAAGGCCAAGGCCCTGGCCCACGCCGGCCTCGACGCCGGCAGCGTGACCTTTGTGAAGGCCCGGCTGGACTGGGACGACGGCCGCCAGGTGTATGAAGTGGAGTTCTACACCGCCGACTACAAGGAATACGACTACGAGATCGACGCGGCCACCGGCGCGGTGGTGAGCTACGACTACGACGCCGAGGGCTACGCCCCGCCGGCCGCCACCTCCGGCACCATCTCCGCCGACGACGCCAAAGCCATCGCCCTGGCCCAAGTGCCCGGCGCCTCCGCCTCCGACATCTGGGAGTTCGAGACCGACCGGGACGACGGCCGCATCCAGTACGAGGGCAAGATCGTCTACGGCGGCATGGAGTACGAGTTCGAGATCGACGGCTACAGCGGCGCCATCCGCAACTGGGAAGTGGAGCCCGCCCATCACTGAGCGGTTTTCCCCAAAGACAACAAAGCGCCGGGGCGGCAATGCCGCCCCGGCGCTTTCTGTTGTTTCGTGGTCGTGTGCTCAGTTTTCGTCCAGCAGCAGCTGGTCCACCTTGCCGATCATCACGTCCTGCTTGATGTAATTCAGGCCGTAAGTGTCCACATAGGTCTGGTAGTTGTCACCCAGCATCTCCTGCAGCTCCTCCTCGGTGACGGTCATACCCTCCTGCTCGGCGATGGCCTGGCGGATCAGGCTGAATTTGGCCGCCTCGGGCAGCTGCTCCTCCAGCATGGCCAGATACTCGTCCTCGCTGCCGTAGCCGGAGAGCATCATCAGGGTGTCCACCGACACGCCGTAGCTGGCCGCCTGGTTGTTCACCGACGCCAGCTGAGCCTCCCGCATGTTGTTGGCGATGGCCTCGGGCACCTCGGTGATCTGGGCGTTCTCCGCCAGATAATCCAGCATGTAGTTGTACTTCTTCGAGTTGCGGATGGCGGTGGCGATGCCCTCCTCCGCCTCGGCGGCGGTGGTCCAGCCGTAGGTGGCCTGCAGGTTCTCCGCCACAAAGGCGTCGTCCATCTCGGGGTAGATCAGTTCGTCGCCCTGGATGTAGTTGATGGTGGTGGTGAACACCGCATCCTTGCCGGCCAGCACCACGGTGTTGCCGTCGGCGTCGGTGGAGTCGCTGTAATCCTCGGGGAAGGTGACGTTCACGTCAAAGGTCTCGCCCGGCTTGTGGCCGATCAGCTGCTCCAGGAAATCGTCGATGTATCTGGTCACGCCGATGGTCACGGTGGTGCCGGCGCCATTCGTGTTGCCGCCGGTGAACTCCACGCCGTCCACGCTGCCCACATAGTCGATGTTCACGGTGTCGCCGTCCTCCACCGCCCGGTCGGTGATCTGATTATAAGAGGCCCACTGGCTCAAAAGGCTCTCCCGGTTGCTCTGCAGCTCCTCCTCGGTGGGCTCGATCTCCTCGGCGGGGATCTCCACCCCCTTGTACTGGGGCAGGGTGACGTAGTCCAGCGCGCGGATGTCCTTCCAGAAGCCGTTCTCGTCGATGTATTTGCTGAAGTCGATCTCCACCGTCTCGGGCACATCCTCGGAAGCGGACGCGCTGGAACCGGACGTGGAGGCGGAGCCGGACGTGCCGCTGGTGGAACCGCAGCCCGCCAGCGCGGCGATCATGGCAAGCGCCAGGGCGGCGGCGCCCAGGCGGATCATCTTGTTCTTCAAGGTGGTATTCCCTCCTGTAATATGGCGGCCCGCAGGGCCGCGCAGTGTCGGCTTTTATTATAGCACGCAAAGTCAAACCGTCGAGGCCTTTGGGTCAAAAATTCACAATTCTGTTTCCTATTTAATACTATTTGTAAATTGCGTTATCTATTATACATGTTTTTGTTTGGCTTGCGCCCGGGAATACGCTATAATACAATGGAAGTCGGTTCTTTGTGGCCCGCGCAGTGCGCGCCGGAGGTGTGATATCGTGATCGACAGGAGCAAAAGGTACTGGACGGGCGATTCGCCCGCGGACATTGAGGAATGGCTGCGGCTGTATGTTCCGGAAGAAACGCTGGACATCAAGCCGGTGGTGTGCCACGGCTGCGGCGGCGATGTGTTCCGCCTGCGGGTGGACCAGGACGAGGGGGTCATCCAAGTGGTGTGCACCGCCTGCGGCGCCAAAAAAATTTTACTGGACGGCGAGGACTATTGGGCGGACGCGCGGCCCCGGCTGCGCAGATGCCCGGTGTGCAAAAGCTGCAGGGACTACAACGTGGACGTGGGCTTTGCCCGCCGGAAAAACGGCAGCGTGAAGTGGGTGTACATCGGCAACCGCTGCACCGGCTGCGGCACGCTGGGCTCTTATCTGGACTGGAAGGTGGACTATGAGCCCACCGACGGGATGGAGCGCAATATTTGATGTAAAAAACCGGCCCGCCGGGCCGCGGAGAAAAGAAAGAGGGGCACAGGATGGATTACAACAAAGAATCGCTGGCGCTGCACGCGGCGCACAAGGGCAAGCTGGAAGTGGTGGGCAAGGTGCCGGTGAAGACGCGGGACGACCTGTCCCTGGCCTACACCCCCGGCGTGGCGGAGCCCTGCCGGCGCATCGTCAAAGACCCGGACGCGGTGTACGACTACACCGGCAAGGGCAACCTGGTGGCGGTGGTCACCAACGGCACGGCGGTGCTGGGTCTGGGGGACATCGGCCCCAGGGCCGCGCTGCCGGTGATGGAGGGCAAGGCGCTGCTGTTCAAGGCCTTCGCCGGGGTGGACGCCTTCCCCATCTGCCTGGACACCAAGGACCCCGCCGAGGTGGTGCGGGCGGTGGAGCTCATCGCGCCGGGCTTCGGCGGCGTGAACCTGGAGGACATCCGCAGCCCCGAGTGCTTTGAGATCGAGCGCCTTTTGCAGGAAAAGCTGGACATCCCCGTCTTTCACGACGACCAGCACGGCACCGCCATCGTGGTGACGGCGGCGCTGCTGAACGCCCTGAAGCTGGTGGGCAAAAAGCTGGAGGGTGTGCGCATCGTGCTGAACGGCCCCGGCGCGGCGGGCACCGCCATCATCAAAATGCTGCTGGCGGCCGGCGCGACGGACGTGACCGCCGTGGACGAGCACGGCATCCTGTACGAGGGCCGGCCGGCGGGCCTGGCCGACCACAAGGCGTGGCTCGCCACCGTCACCAACCCCCGCCGTCTCACCGGCGGGCTGGCCGAGGCGGTGAAGGACGCGGATGTGTTCATCGGCGTGTCGGTGCCGGGGGCGCTGAAGCAGGAGATGGCCGCCTCCATGGCGAAGGACGCGGTGGTGTTCGCCATGGCCAACCCCACCCCGGAAATTCTGCCGGAGGAGGCGAAAGCCGCCGGCGTGCGGGTGATGGGCACCGGTCGCAGCGATTTTGCCAACCAGATCAACAACGTGCTGGCCTTCCCCGGGGTGTTCAAGGGGGCGCTGGCCGTGCGGGCCACCTGCGTCAACGACGGGATGAAGGTGGCGGCGGCCAAGGCCATCGCCTCGCTGGTGAGCGAGGGCGAACTGTGCGAGGAGTACATCATCCCCGGCGCCTTCGATGACCGGGTGGCTCCCGCCGTGGCGGCGGCGGTGGCGCAGGCCGCCCGGGAAAGCGGGGTGGCCCGGCTGTGAGAGAGATCAAGGCGGCGGCCGTCGCCGATGCGGTGGCGGCCCTGTGCATCGAGGCCAACGCCCACCTGCCCGCCGATGTGGAGGCGGCGCTGGCCGCCGCCCGGGCCGCCGAACCCTGGCCGCTGGCGCGGCACACCCTGGGCCTTTTGGAAAAGAATCTGGAAATGGCCTGCGCCTGTGACCTGCCCATCTGCCAGGACACCGGCATGGCGGTGGTGTTCGCGGAAGTGGGCCAGGAGGTGCACATCGACGGCGGCTTTGAGGCCGCGGTGAACGAGGGGGTGCGCCGGGGCTACGGCGAGGGGTACCTGCGCAAGAGCATCGTAGGCGACCCGCTGCGCCGGGTGAACACCGGCGACAACACCCCCGCCGCTTTGCACCTGCGACTGGTGCCCGGCGACAAACTGAAGCTGACGGTGGCCCCCAAGGGCTTCGGCAGCGAGAACATGAGCCGTCTTGCCATGCTGCGCCCCGCCGACGGGGTGGAAGGGGTGGAGCGCTTCGTGCTGGAGACGGTGCGGCTGGCGGGCTCCAACCCCTGCCCGCCCATGGTGCTGGGGGTAGGGCTAGGCGGCAGCTTCGACGGGGTGGCGCTGCTGGCAAAGCAGGCGCTGCTGCGCCCGCTGGACACCCCCAACCCGGATGGGTACTACGCCGCTTTGGAGAAAAAACTGCTGGCCGGGGTGAACGCCCTGGGCATCGGGCCCCAGGGCTTCGGCGGCAGGACCACCGCCCTGGGCCTTGCCATCGAGGCCGCCCCCACCCATGTGGCGGGGCTGCCGGTGGCGGTGAACGTGAGCTGCCACGCCACCCGGCGGGCCAGCGCCGAACTTTGAAAGGGGGCCGCGAAGGATGGAACACAGACTGACCACCCCCTGCACCCGCGAGGCGCTGGCCGCGCTGCGTGCGGGGGACACGGTGCTGCTGTCGGGCGTTGTGTACACCGCCCGGGACGCGGCCCACAAGCGGATGATGGAGTGCCTGGACAAGGGCGAACCGCTCCCCTTCCCCCTGGAGGGCAGCGCGGTGTACTACGTCGGCCCCACGCCGGAAAAGCCCGGCCGGGTGATCGGCGCGGCGGGGCCCACCACCAGCGGGCGGATGGACCCCTACTCCCCCCGGCTCATCGCGCTGGGCCAGTGGGTGATGATCGGCAAGGGCGCCCGGGACGGGGCGGTGAAGGCCGCCCTGCAAAAGGCGGGCGGCGTGTATCTGGCGGCGCTGGGCGGCGCGGGGGCGCTGATGGCCGCCTGCGTGAAGGAACTGGAGGTCATCGCCTGGCCGGACCTGGGCTGCGAGGCGGTGCGCCGGCTGGTGGTGGAGGACATGCCCCTCACTGTGGTGCTGGACCCCGCCGGGGGCGACCTCTACGCCAGCGGCCCGGCGGCCTATCTCGCCAGCTTGTGAGGCGGACGGGCAGGGCGGCTGTCCCCCTTTCCCCGAGGGGGTACGGCGGCGGCGTGTCCTGCCGCTGTCCCCTCCCGCCCGCCGCTTTGGGCGTTTTCGCTGCCGCGAGGCGCGGCGTGCAGGGGCAAAGGCGCTTTCCCGCGGGGCAATTTCCCCGATGGAGTGCCTGGGCGGCATGTCCGGCCGTGGTTCTCTCCTGCCCGCTTCGGGTCTTTTCTCCGCCGTGAGGCGCGGCGGGTAGAGGGTCGAAAGCGCTTTTTTGCGGGGCAATTTTTCCGGCGCGGGGGTCCCGTCGGCGGCCGTCCGCCTCGGCCCGTTCCCGGCCCCGCCGCTTTTCCACTTTAAACCGCTGAAAAAATTTTGCTTGACAAACGCCCGCGGCTGTGGTTTAATGTCAGTAAATCAATGAGGCGGAGATAAAACTGCACAGCGCGCCTACAGAGAGCCCGGAGGCTGGAAACGGGCGGAAAGCGGGGCAGACAAATGGACCGCCGAGAGCAAGGTGAACCGGGCCTGTGGCCCCCAGTAGCTGCGCCGGGAGGCTCCCGTTACAGGGCGCAGGGCGTGTTGGCGCCCTCACGAGAGGCCCGCGTTTTGTCGCGGGCAAGCAAGGTGGCACCGCAGGTTTTTCCAAGACCTGTCCTTGTAGCAGTACAAGGACAGGTCTTTTTCTATTTCGTTTTCGAGAGGGGGCGCCGTTTCATGACAACCCATCATCCGTATCACCGTTTCTCTACCCGATGGCGCCGATGGCGACTGTCCCGCTGACCGCCATCCACCCTTTTGACCAAGAGAAACGAGGTTTACACCATGAAAAAGAATCGTCTGTTCGCAGCCTTCACCGCCGCCGCCCTGGCCCTTTCCCTGGCCGCCTGCGGCTCCTCCCCCGCTTCCACCGCCTCCACTGCCTCCGGCAGCGCGCCGGCCTCCGCCAGCGCCGCCGCCGAGAGTTTCAAGGTGGGCATCGTGCAGTACACCAGTCACTCCAGCCTGGACGAAATTTGCAACGCCATCCAGAGCGAACTGACCAGCCTCTCCGAGGAAAGCCTTGCTGCCGGCGGCCCGGCCATCCAGTTTGAGGTACAAAACGGCCAGGCGGACACCGCCACCCTGAACGACATCTGCAAGCTGTTCGTCTCCGACGGGGTGGACCTGATCATCCCCATCGCCACCCCCGCCGCCACCGCCGCGGCCGCCGCGGTGCAGGGCACCGACATCCCGCTGGTGTACAGCGCCGTGACCGACCCGGTCGGCGCCCAGCTGGCGGACAGCATGGAGGCCCCCGGCCAGAACATGACCGGCACCAGCGACTACATCGACACCAACAAAATTCTGGACCTGGCCCTGGCGGCAAACCCTGAGCTCAAGACCCTGGGCCTCATCTATAACCTGGGCGAGCCCAACAGCGTGACCACCATCGCCAACATGAAGCCGGTGCTGGAGGAGAAGGGCATCACCGCGGTGGAGAGCACCGTGACGAACGCCGGCGAGGTGCAGCTGGCCACCCAGAACCTGCTGGCCCAGGGGGCGGAGGCCATCTTCGTGCCCATCGACAACACCGTGGCGGACGGCATGGCCGTGCTGGCCACCACCGCCATCGAGGCGGGGGTGCCGGTGTACACCGCGGCGGACAGCATGGTGCGGGACGGCGGCCTTGCCACCACCGGCGTGAACTACACCAAACTCGGCCAGCTGACCGCCCAGATGGCGGTGGACATCCTGAACGGGGCCGACCCCGCCGCCACCCCGGTGCAGGTGCTGAACGACGGCATCACCACCGTGAACACCACCACCGCGGCGGCCCTGGGCATCGACCCGGAAATTTTTGACCTGACCGGCGAAGGCTACATCGCCGTGGAGTAAGTTTTTAAAAAAAGGGGCCGCCCCCGGTGCGCCGCCGGTCCGGACGCTTTTGCCGCCGGCGGGCCGCCGTGGGGCGCGTTCCCTTTTCCCGCTTGTACACTTTGCTTAAAGGAGCGCTTTACTCATGACCGCAATGCTTTTGGAGAGCGCGGTGGAACAGGGCTTTATCTACGCGCTGGTGGCGCTGGCCCTCTTCCTGTCCTACCGCGTGCTGGACATCGCCGATCTCACCACCGACGGCACCTTTGTGCTGGGCAGCGCCGTGTCCGCCGTGTTTTCCGCGGCGGGCAAGCCGGTGCTGGGCCTGGTGCTGGCCTTCTTCGCCGGCGGGGCGGCGGGCTTCGTCACCGCCTTCCTCCACACCCGGATGAAAGTACAGGCCATTCTGGCGGGCATCGTCACCATGACCGGCCTGTACACCATCAACCTGTGGACCATGGGCAACCGGGCCGACCTGCCCCTGCTCAAGGCGGACACGGTGTTCACCCGGGCGGCGGCCCTGCTGGGGCCGGGCTGGAGCAAGATGATCGTCTGCGCCGCCATCACCCTGGCCGCGGGCGCGGCGATGGCCCTCTTCCTCAAGACCCAGATCGGCCTGTCCATCCGGGCCACCGGCGACAACCGGGACATGGTGAGCGCCTCCTCCATCGACCCGGCCTTCACCATCACCGTGGGGCTGTGCATCGCCAACGGCTGCACCGCCCTGTCCGGCGGGGTGCTGGCCCAGTACCAGATGTCCAGTTCCATGAGCCTGGGCACCGGCGTGGTGGTCATCGGGCTGGCCAGCCTCATCATCGGCGAGATCTTCACCCGCCGGGGCGGGGTGTGGCGGGGGGTGGCCGCCGCGGTCATCGGCTCCATCGTCTACCGGGTGCTGATGGTGTTCGCCCTGCGCACCAGCGCCAACCCCTCCAACCTCAAACTGATCAGCGCCGCCATCGTGGCGGTGGCCGTGAGCTGGCCCGCCCTCACCGCCTGGGTCCGTCTGACCCGGCGCAGGCTGGCCGCCAAGGGAAAGGAGGGCCGCTGAGATGCTCACCCTCACCAATGTCACCAAGACCTTCAACCCCGGCACGCTGAACGAAAAAAAGGCGCTGCGGGGGGTGGACCTGCACCTGGAGGCGGGGGATTTCGCCGCCATCGTGGGAAGCAACGGGGCGGGCAAATCCACCCTGTTCAACGCCATCGCCGGCAACTTCTTCACCGACGCCGGCCGCATCGAGCTGGACGGGCGGGACATCACCTTTGAAAAGGAGTTCCGCCGCAGCCGGGACATCGGCCGCCTGTTCCAGGACCCGCTGCGGGGCACCGCCCCCCACATGACCATCGAGGAGAATCTGGCCCTGGCCTACCTGCGGGTGGCAAAGCGGGGGGCGGGCTTCTCCCGCGTCTCCCGCAGGGAGCGGGCGCTCTTCCGGGAGCGGCTGGCCCAGCTGGGGCTGGGTCTCGAGGACCGGATGGGGCAGCCGGTGGGGCTGCTCAGCGGCGGCCAGCGTCAGGCGCTGACCCTTTTGATGGCCACCCTGGTGACCCCCAAACTGCTGCTGCTGGACGAGCACACCGCCGCCCTGGACCCGGCCACCGCCGACAAGGTGCTGGCGCTGACCACCGCCATCGTGGCCGAGCGAAAGATCACCTGCCTGATGATCACCCACAACATGCACAGCGCCCTGGCCCTGGGCAACCGCACCCTGATGATGGACGACGGGCGCATCGTGCTGGACGTAAAGGGCGCCGAGCGCGCGAAGATGACGGTGGAGGACCTGCTGGCCGCCTTCCGCAAGAACGCCGGCCGCGCCATGGAAAACGACCGAATCCTGCTGTCCACCGTGGAACAGTGAACACGGCGGCGCGGCGTTTTTTCCGCCCCGCGCCGGGGACCCTGTCCCCCGCTGCCGAAGGGGCGGGCCGCCGCCACAAACACGCCTGCCCCCTCAGGCCGGTCTTGCCCCCCGCCTCCATGGGGCCCCGCAGCGGCAAGCCCGGCCGGATGATGCCGGACGACTTGCCCCCCTTCATGAGGCCAGCCGAAGATCCCTTGATCTGCGCACCACATGAGACCACAAAAGCACCGGCGCCCTGCAAATTGCAGGGCGCCGGTGCTTTTGTATCCGCGCGGGCATTTGAGTCCTTTTGTTCGCGGGCGGATCGTCACTCCGCCTGTTTCAGGCTGGCCTCAAAGCCGCTGGAATTGACCACGTCGTTCTCGTCGTTCATCATCCACATGGCCTCCACGCCCTCCAGGCTCTCCACCAGGGCCTGCCCCTGTTCCAGCGGCATGCAGAACAGGCCGGTGGACAGGCAGTCGGCCAGGCCGGAATCCGGGGCCAGCACGCTCACCGCCGAGTAGTAATTGGCGGGCATCAGGGTGTCCGGGTCGATGAGGTGGTGGTAGCGCACCCCGTCCACCTCGTAGTAGCGCTGGTAGTTGCCGCTGGTGACCAGCGACATGTCCTCCACCTCCACCACGGCCACGTATCCCCCCGACTCGGTGGGCACCGCATCGGCGGTGGTGGTCCAGGGATTCTGGATACCGCCGGTCCAGCGGGTGTAGTCCGGTTTGTGGCCGATGCTGCGCAGGTTGCCCCCCACGCTGATCAGGGCGCTTTTCAGGCCCCGCTCCTCGGCGGCCCGGGCCACCATCTCCACCGCATAGCCCTTGCCCACGCTGCCCACGTCCAGCTGCAGCTCCGGGTCGGCAAAGAACACCGTGGAGGCCTCCTCGTCCAGGATGAGGTCGTTGATGTCACAGTGCTGGGCGGCGGCCTCCAGCTCCTCCATGGAGGGCACGGCAGCCTGGGCCGGGTCGTCCAGCGCCGCCTCCCGGTAGTTGTGCCAGATCTTGAGCACCGTGCCGAAGGCCACATTCATCTTGCCGCCGGTGGTCTCGCACATCTCCTTGGCCTCGGTGAGAAGGCCCATGATGCGCCCGTCCACCTCCACCGGCTCCTGGCCCGCCCGGTCATTCACGTCCCGCAGGTTGGTCACGCCGGAATAGGTGTGATAGATGTCGTAGAGCTGGTGGTACTCCACCAGGTCGGAATGAAGGGCCTCCATCTGGCTGTCCCATTCCTCCTGGCTCGCGGCGTAACCGATCACGGTGGTCACCGTGTCAAACACATCGAACCAGGTGACGGTGTACCGCTCGTACCCCGCCAGCTCCGGGTCCTGGGAGGCGGAGGCCGCCTCCTGTCCGCAGCCGGCCAGCAGCGTCGCGCACAGCGCAAGGCTCAGCACAAAACACACGACTCGTTTGCCCATGGCTTCTCCTTTTCGAAGGCGGCGCCAGCCGCCGGATTGCAAAAGGGGCCGGGCCTTGCGGCCCAGCCCCGGGGTTGTTTGTTTTCAGGCGTCTGCCTGGCCTTAGGCCATAGCGCGGCCCACAGCGTCGATGAAGCCCAGCACGTTCATGGTGCAGGAAGCGCTCAGGTCGGCCACGTCGGGAGCGTTGTGGTCGCCGGTCACGCCGATGGCGCTCACCTCAGCGGCGGTCTTGCCGGTCAGGTAGGCAGCGAAGGCGTCAGCCTGCTCGTTCCACTCCTTGCCGATGGCGCTGGCGGCACGCATGCCGTAGTCGTCGCCCTGTTCCTGCTTGGGAACGATGGAGTCGCCGCGAGCGGTCACAACGCCCTCAGCGGTGACGTCCATCTTGGCCTGGGTGCAGTTCAGCACGGTGCTGGTGATCTTGCCGTCCTTGTCGTAGGTCACAGCGGCGTAGGTGGTGTCGGTCTGGACCAGACCGGCCTCGTCAGCGGTGGGCAGCTTGGAGGAGCTCATCTCGGTGGACAGGCCCAGGCCCAGGGTATCGTCGGCGGAAGCGCCCAGATCCTGCGCGTTGTTGCAGGCTTCCACAATGGCGGCTTTGATGTCCACCACGTTCATGGTGCAGGAAGCAGCCAGATCGGCCACGTCGGGAGCATTGTGGTCGCCGGTCACGCCGATGGCCTCCACCTCAGCGGCGGTCTTGCCCACCACGTAGGCGGCGAAGGCGTCAGCCTGCTCGTACCACTCTTTGCCGATGGCGCTGGCAGGGGTCATGCCGTAATCGGTGCCCAGCTCCTGCTTGGACTTGAAGGTCAGGGAGGTGTCGAAGGTGCCGTCAGCATTCACGGGGACCTTGTTCTGAGCCACGTCGATCTTGCAGGCGACGATCTTGCCGCTCTCGTCCACGGTCACAGCGGCCACGGTGCTGTCCACCTGGGCGTTGCCGGCGGCATCCGCGGTGGCGTCAGCGGTGGTGTAGCTGGAAACGATGGCGATACCGGTCTTGACCTTCTTGGCAGAGCCGCCGCAAGCGGTGAAGCTCAGAGCCAGAGCCAGGACCATGACCAAAGCCAAAACTTTCTTCATTGTGTCTTACTCCTCTCGAAACAAACATATACATCCATTGCCTTTTCAGGCAGCACACCCATTATACGCGCCTGATAGATGTTTGTCAATGTTAATTGTTGGAGAAATCATGACAGATTGGTTCCAAAACGCCCCCGCGGCGGAACACCGGCTCAAAGGAAAACATTTTAAAGAAAGGAAAAGCCTTTCCCTCACTTTTCGCCCGTCACCGCCCGGTGTTCCGCGTGCAGTTCTGCCAGCAGCTGCCCGAAGGCCCAGGCCCGGTTGGTGCCGGTGACCATCGCCTTCAGGGGGATGCTCACCCCTGCGGCCTTCAGCCGGCCCAGAAAATCGTCCAGTTCTTTCCGGTCCAGCCCCCAGATCACCAGTGCCGGCGTGGGGTCCGCTGCGGGGATGACGCCCCGGGCGCCTTCTGCGCCGGGCAGGCCGCAGAGATCCGCCACCGTGCGGCCCAGGTCTTTCTCCTCCACCCGGCAAAAACGCAGGCCCGCCCCGGCGCAGACCGCCTCCAGGCTGCCGTCCTGCGGCGGGTTCCAGGCCAGCGCCGCCGGCGGCGCGGGGGGGATGATGTGTGCTTTCATAAAAACCTCCCGGGGCACAGGGCCCCTTTGTATACTTTTATTAAAGGGATTATACCCGATTTTTTTGCCCCTGACAACGCCGGGGCCGGCGCGACCGCAAACAAATATAAATTTTTTGTGAAATCCCTTGACAATTCTACCGGGCGGGAATACAATATTAGCAGTCGAAGCACAAGAGTGCTAAAACTAAGAATCTTTCCAAGTTGGTCGCTTTGAAAAAGGGGGACGGACTGTATGAATACCAACAAATATACTCAAAAGACGCTGGAAGCGTTGCAGAGCGCGCAGCAGCTGGCCATCGAGTACCAGAATCAGGCGCTGGAGCCTGAGCACCTTCTGGCGGCGACTGCCAGCCAGCAGGACGGGCTGATCCCGCAGCTGTTGAAGAAGCTGGGGGTGGAGCCGGGCAATTTCGCCGCGGCCGCCGCGCAGAAGGTGGCCGCCCTGCCCCATGTGACGGGCACCGGCCGGGAGCCGGACAAGATCTACATCTCCCAGGCCACCGACAAGGTGCTGAACGCAGCCGAGCACATCGCCGAGAACATGAAGGACGAGTACGTCAGCGTGGAGCATCTGTTCCTGGCGTTGATGGACCAGCCCAACGAGGCGGTGCGGCAGGTGCTGCGCAGCTTTGGCATTGACAAGAACAAATTTCTGGAACAGCTTGCCACCGTACGGGGCAGCCAGCGAGTGACCAGCGATCACCCCGAAGAGACCTATGACGCGCTGAAGAAGTACGGGCAGGACCTGGTGGAACTGGCCCGCCAGCAGAAGCTGGATCCGGTGATCGGCCGTGACACCGAGATCCGGAACGTCATCCGCATCTTGTCCCGCAAGCGCAAGAACAACCCCTGCCTGATCGGCGAGGCCGGCGTGGGCAAGACCGCCATCGCCGAGGGCCTGGCCCAGCGGATCGTGCGGGGCGACGTGCCGGAGAATCTGAAGGACCGCACCATCTTCAGCCTGGACATGGGCGCGCTGGTGGCGGGCGCCAAGTACCGGGGCGAGTTTGAGGAGCGTTTGAAGAGCGTTCTGAACGAGGTGAAGAAGAGCGAGGGGCAGATCATCCTGTTCATCGATGAGCTGCACACCATCGTGGGCGCCGGCAAATCCGACGGCGCCATGGACGCGGGCAACCTGCTGAAGCCCTTGCTGGCCCGGGGCGAGCTGCACTGCATCGGCGCCACCACCCTGGACGAGTACCGCCAGTACATCGAGAAGGACCCGGCGCTGGAGCGCCGGTTCCAGCCGGTGATGGTGGACCAGCCCTCGGTGGAGGACACCATCTCCATCCTGCGGGGCCTGAAGGAGCGCTACGAGGTGTTCCACGGCGTGAAGATCCAGGACAGCGCCCTCATCGCGGCGGCCACCCTCTCCAACCGGTACATCACCGACCGGTTTTTGCCGGATAAGGCCATCGACCTGGTGGACGAGGCCTGCGCCATGATCCGCACCGAGATGGACTCCATGCCCGCCGAGCTGGACGATCTGCGCCGCAAGATCATGCAGCACGAGATCGAGGAGGCGGCCCTGAAGAAGGAGACCGACACCCTCAGCGCGCAGCGGCTGGCGTCGCTGCAAAAAGAGCTGGCGGAGATGCGCGCCAAATTCAGCGCCATGAAGGCCCAGTGGGACAACGAGAAATCCAGCATCGGCAGCGTGCAGAGCCTGCGGGAGGAGATCGAGAAGACCAATGCGGCCATCGAGAAGGCCGAACGGGAGTATGACCTGAACAAGGCCGCCGAACTGAAGTACGGCAAGCTGCCGGAACTGAAGAAGAAGCTGGCCGAGCAGGAGCAGAAGGCGGAGGCCTCCGGCGCCACCCAGGACAACCTGCTGCGGGACCGGGTCACCGACGAGGAGATCGCCCGCATCGTGGCCCGCTGGACCGGCATCCCCGTGGAGAAGCTGGTGGAAGGCGAGCGGGAGAAGCTGCTGGGCCTGGAGGACATCCTGCACAAGCGGGTGATCGGCCAGGAGGAAGCGGTGAAGAAGGTCACCGAGGCCATCCTGCGCAGCCGGGCCGGCATCGCCGACCCGGGCCGCCCCATCGGCAGTTTCCTGTTCCTGGGCCCCACCGGCGTGGGCAAGACCGAACTTGCCAAGGCGCTGGCCGAGGCGCTGTTTGACGACGAGAAGAACATGATCCGGATCGACATGACCGAATACATGGAGAAATTCAGCGTCAGCCGCCTGATCGGCGCCCCTCCGGGATATGTGGGCTATGAGGAGGGCGGCCAGCTCACCGAGGCGGTGCGCCGTCATCCCTACAGCGTGGTGCTGTTCGACGAGGTGGAGAAAGCCCACCCCGACGTGTTCAACATCCTTCTGCAGGTGCTGGACGACGGCCGCATCACCGACAGCCAGGGCCGCACGGTGGACTTCAAGAACACCATCATCATCCTCACCAGCAACCTGGGCAGCCAGTACATCCTGGACGGCATCACCCCGGACGGCCAGATCAGCGAGGAGGCCCGCACCGCGGTGCAGGGGCTTTTGAAGAACCAGTTCCGGCCGGAGTTTTTGAACCGGCTGGACGAGATCGTCTTCTACAAGCCGCTGACCCGCCAGGAGATCGGCGGCATCGTGGAGCTGCAGCTGGCCGACCTGCGCAAGCGCCTGGCCGACAAGCAGCTGAGCCTCGCCGTGACCGACGCGGCCAGGGCGTTCATCATCGACGCCGGCTACGACCCCATCTACGGCGCCCGTCCGCTGAAGCGGTTCATCCAGAGCAAGGTGGAGACCCTCATCGCCCGGGAGATCATCGGCGGCAACCATTCCGCCGGCGACACCCTGACGGTGGACGTGGAAAACGGCCAGCTGGTGCTGCGCTGATTTTTGAACAAAGAGCGGCCCGTCCCGTGGAAAACACGGGGCGGGCCGTTTTTTTGTGTTTTCAGTCGTTGCGGCGGTAGAGGGTGTAGCCGGCGAACTCGTAAAAGTCCGCTTTGCCGCTGACGGCGGTGTACTCCCGGGCGATGAGGTCGGCCACGGCGGGGTTGGTCACGTTGCCCGCCACCAGCCAGGCCGGCGGGTCGGCGGCGAGACGCCGCGCCTGCTCGGCGGCCATGGTCGGGTCGGCGGCGCTCTGCCACTCCTGATGGACGAAGTAACTCTGGCAGGGGCGAATGTCGGTGGCCAGATACCACTGGGCATCCACCTCGTACGCCAGCACCGAGCCCCGCTCGTCGGCGGGGATCACCGCCGCCATGCTGCGGGCCATGTCGTTGTAGGCGATCACCTCGTAGGGGTATCGGGCCATAAAGCCGTCCCGCTGCCAGCCGGGCAGCCGCGCCGCCAGATTCACCAGACACGCCCCGGTCAGGGCCAAAGCCGCCAGACCGGCTGCCCGCCTGCCGGCGGCCCGGTCCTCCCGCCACAGCTGCCAGGCAAGGCCGGCGCAAAGGGGCACCAGCGGGGCGGCGATCATGAAGTAGTGCAGGTAGGGCCGGTTGGAAAAGAGCAGGTACATGTTCAGCCCGGCGGTGAGCAGCGCCGCCCAGCCCAGAGGCCGCCGGGGCGCGCGCAGAACGCGCAGCAGGGCCAGCGCCGCCAGCAGCAGCACCGGGGCGCCGAAGTCGAACACCGTGCGCCGGAAGGTGGCGGAGGCCCAGGGAGAGCCGCCGTAGTAATCGGTGAGGGAGAACCCGGTGGCATAGAGCAGATTGTAGCCGATGGTGCCGTAGAGCATCCGCCCCAGCGCGCCGTATGCGGCAAAATAAACGCAGAAGGGCGCGGTGACGGCGGCAAACCCGCCCAAAAAGGCGGCGGCGTTTTTCGCCAGGGTCACCCACTGCTTTCGCGCCAGGGTGTACAGGGCGATCACCAGCACAAAGCTGCCGATGCTCACCGCGCTGGTGACCCGCAGCAGCAGGATGGCCCCGAAGGAGAGCCCGTAGACCGCGGCGTACCGCCAGGGGTGGGGCGCGGCGGGGTCCCGTTTCTGTTCCTCGCACCACCGGGCGGCCAGCCACAGGCTTGCGGCGATGAAGGGCAGGGCGTACTCCTCGGTCATGTTGCCCTCATCAAAGGTGCGCGCCAGATACACAAGGGCCGCCAGCGCGGCCCCCGCGGCCCCCGGCCGGGGCAGATACACCCGGCCCAGCTTGTAGAGGAAAAACAGGGCGGCGGCCAGGCTGATCGTCTGGGGCACCAGGATGCCCGCCCGGCCCCAGAGCAGGTAGCCGATCATGTCGATGAAGAAGATCAGCGGGCCCTTGTGGTCGAACAGGTCCCGGTAGGGCACCGACCCTTCGGCCCAGTATTTGCCGATGGTCTGGAAGATGGCGGAATCGTACCCGCAATAGCCCGGCCAGAGGAAGCTGGTGGAGTAGGAAAAGCGCAGCAGAAAGGCCGCCGCCAGCACCAGCAGCCCTGCGGCTGCCGCCGCGCGGGGCCAGTCCCTTTTGATCCGGTTCATCCGCCCGCTCCCCTTTCGTTCTTACAACAGAAACAGCGTACCACAAAACCCGCCAAAAGGCAATCGGTTGCAGGCGGGGGCCGAAAAACCTCCGGCCGCGGTGAAAAAGAGGGCGCGCCGCCGCATTTTATGCGCGCATATCACAAAATCGTCGTCCGATTATTGTAAACATCGTAGATTTTTCCTCTACCAAAGGCGGGCGGCGAGGTGTATAATGACCGGTGAATTCAGAGGGGATCATGCTCTGCGGGGAGGAAAAGAACATGAAACACGCCGGGACGGGTGAAATGCAGTTCTCACTTATCAGAATGACCTGGCCGGTCTTCATCGAACTGCTGCTGCAGATGCTGGTGGGCAACATCGACCAGATCATGCTCAGCCACTACAACGAAACGGCGGTGGCGGCGGTGGGCAACGCCAACCAGATCATGAACACGCTGATTTTGACCTTCAGCGTCATCAGTCTGGCGGCCACCATCCTGCTGAGTCAGTATCTGGGGGCGCGGCAGCAGGAGAAGGTGCGCCAGATCTACACCCTGGCCGCCGGGCTGAACCTGCTCATCAGCCTTGTCATCACCCTGGGGCTGCTGCTGGGGGCGGACGGGCTGTTCGCCCTGATGAAGGTGCCCGCCGAGGCGGTGCCGGAGGCCCGCACCTATCTGCTCATCGCGGCGCTCAGCCTGCCCTGCCAGGCCCTGATGCTCACCTTCAGCGCCTTTCTGCGGGCCCACGCTCACATGCTGGTGATCATGTGCTCCACGGGCGCCATCAACCTGATCAACATCGTGGGCAACACCGCCTTCATCTACGGCCTGGGGCCGCTGCCCCGCCTGGGGGCCACCGGCGCGGCGCTGAGCACCAGCCTGTGCCGCACCGCCGGCATGCTGATGGTGCTGTTCGCCTTCTTCAAAAGCGTGGAGGGCGCGACCTTAAGCCCCAAAGTGCTGCGGCCCTTCCCCACCGACCTTTTGCGCCGGCTGTTGAGCATCGGCCTGCCCGCCGGGGGCGAAGGGCTGTCCTACAACCTGTCCCAGAGCACCAGCCTGGTGTTTGTGAACATCATCGGCACCTACGCGGTGACCGCCCGCATGTACCTGAACATGTTCGCCCAGGTGTGCTACATGCTGGTGAACGCGGTGAGCCAGGCGGCGGGCATCATCATCGGCTACTGCATCGGCGCCAAAGACTTTGACCGGGCCGACCGGGAGAACTGGCGGGTGCTGCGCATCTTCTCCCCCCTCACGGTGGGCATCGCGCTGGTGCTGGCCCTCTTCGCAAAGCCCCTGTTCAGCATCTTCACCACCGACCCCCGGGTGATCGAGCTGGGCTGCCGTACCATGTGGGTGGAGGTGGTGCTGGAGATCGGCCGCTCCTTCAACATCGTGCTGGTGCGCAACCTGCAGGCGGTGGGCGACGTGAAGTTCCCGGTGGCCTTGGGCATCCTCAGCCAGTGGATCGTGGGGGTGGGCATCGCCTGGCTCTTCGGCATCGTGCTGGGCTGGGGCCTGGTGGGCATCTGGATGGCCTTTGCCCTGGACGAGAACCTGCGGGCGGTGCTGTTCATCCTCCGCTGGAAGGCGGGCGGCTGGCGCAACATCAAAACCGTGTGACAAAGGGCCCGGACGGGCAAACGCGCGCCGCCGGCGGAAAAAATTCCGCCGGCGGCGCGCTTGCTGTTTTTTCAAAAGGGCGGGGCGTCCTCGTCCTTTTCCTCCTCGGGGGCCGGAGGCGTCCAGGGCTCGGTGTCCAGAAAGGCGCTTTTCGCCTCGATGGTCTCCCGCGGAATGGCGTTGAATGCCTCCTCCAGCCAGGCCTTCGCCTGGTCGATGCCCTCCTGCCCGAAGGGGAAGGCGGCTGTTTCCACCTCTTTTGTCTTTTCCAGGCACCAGGGGCCCAGCCACCACCAGGCCCGCAGTTCCTCCCCCTGGCGCAGGGCCTTGTAGTTGAACTGGCCCGCGTTGCCCGAGACAGGGTTGCCGTTTTTGTACCACTGGAGAGGGTAATAGGGATAGTTGAACCGGATCACGCGCCGCGCCGCCTTTCTTTGCCGTGGGTGGGGCCGGCTCTTGCATCCCGGCCCGGATTATTTTATTATAGTGAAGATATGCGAACTTTGCAAATCCTCTTCTGAAGGAGGCCGGGCCATGGAGGCCGAACAGAACGACCTGGTGTTTGAAACGGTGGCGCTGGCGGGGGAGATCCTGGTGTCCAGCGGGGCGGAGATCTTCCGGGTCACCGAGACGATGGAGCGCATCGCCGCCGCCTACGGCTGCGAGGGGTTCGAGCCCTTTGTGCTGAGCAACGGCATCATGATGACCGCCCGGGACGGCCGGCGTCACTGCCTGGCCAAGGTGCGGCACATCCCCCTCACCGCCAGCCGGCTGGACAAGGTGGACGCGGTAAACCAGCTTTCCCGGGAGATCGCCCGGGGGCTGCACACCCCCGCCCAGGCCCACGCCCGCCTGGAGGAGATACAGCAAATGCCCCTGCGGCCCCGCTGGCAGCGGGTGCTGGCCAGCGGCGTGGGGGCGGGTTCCTTCTGCTACATCTTCGGCGGCACCCTGGCGGACGCCGCCGCCGCCTTTGTGGCGGGGCTGGCCCTCTATCTCTACCTGCTGGTGGCGGTGCGGGGCCGCCTTTCCAAGATCGCCGCCAACATCACCGGCGGGGCGCTGGTGTGCGCCGCGGCCATCCTGCTCACCGAACTGGGGCTGGGCAGCCAGCTGAGCATGGTGACGGTGGGCTCGCTGGTGCCCCTGATGCCCGGGGTGGCCTTTACCAACGCCATCCGGGACATCGCCGACGAGGACTACATCTCCGGCGCGGTGCGGATGCTGGACGTATTTCTGGTGGTGGTGTGCATGGCCTTTGGCGTGGGCCTGGTGATGGCCCTGTGGGCCCGGCTGGGAGGTGCGCTGGCATGAGCGTGTGGCGCTTTTGTTCGGAAGTGTTCTTTGCGGGCCTGGGGACCATCGCCTTTTCCCTGCTCTTCCATGTGCCCACCCGGTATTACCCCCGCTGCGGCTTCACCGGCGCCGCCGGGTGGCTGGTGTTCCTGGCACTGCGGGGGGCGCTGGGCACCCTGACGGCCACCTTCCTGGCCACCCTGGCGGTGGTGCTCATCAGCCGCTTTTCCTCGGTGCAGCAGCGCTGCCCGGTGACCATCTTCCTCATCTCGGGCATCTTTCCGCTGGTGCCGGGGCTGGGCATCTACCGCACCGCCTACGCCCTGGTACAGGGCGATCTGGCCGGGGCGAGCCTCACCGGTTTTGAGACCGCCAAGCTGGCGGCGGCCATGGTGCTGGCCATCCTGCTGGGCTTTGAGGTGCCGGCGAACTGGTTCGCCCGGCTGGCCGCGCCCTTTGCCGCGGCCGACCGCTGAAACAGGGGAAAAGAGGTCTTTTGCATGTGGGTCCTGTGGGCCTTCGGCTCGGCGCTGTGCGCCGGGGCGTCCTCGGTGCTGGCCAAGTGCGGCATCCGAAAAACTGACTCCACCCTGGCCACCGCCCTGCGCACGGTGGTGGTGCTGGTCATGGCCTGGGCGGTGGTGCTGCTGGCCGGTGCCCAGAAGGGCATCGCCGCCATCCCCCCCGCGGGGTGGATATTTCTGGTGCTGTCCGGCCTTGCCACCGGCGCCTCCTGGCTGTGCTACTTCCGGGCGCTGCAACTGGGGGATGTGAACCGGGTGGTGCCGGTGGACAAGCTGAGCACCGTGCTCACCATCCTGCTGGCCTTTGCCTTCCTGGGCGAGGAGCCCGGCGCCGCCCGCCTTGTGTGCACGGCGGCCATCGGCGCGGGCAGCTGGCTGATGGCCTGGCAGCCCGGCGAAGGGGCGCCCCGGCCCGCGGCGGGCCACAGCTGGCTGTTCTACGCCCTGCTCTCCGCCTTTTTCGCCGCGCTGACCTCCATCCTGGGCAAGCCGGGCATGGCGGGCATCGACTCGAACCTGGGCACCGCCATCCGCACGGCGGTGGTGCTGGTGATGGCCTGGGCGGTGGCGCTGGCCACCGGCAGGACGGCGGGCCTTTCGGCGGTGAGCCGCAAAGAGGGCTGGTTCATCGCCCTCTCGGGCCTTGCCACCGGCGGCTCCTGGCTGTGCTATTTCCGGGCATTGCAGCTGGGGCCCGCCAGCGCGGTGGCCCCCATCGACAAGCTGAGCATCCTGGTGACGGTGGCCTTCTCCCGGCTGGCGCTGGGCGAGCGGCTGAGCCGACGGGCCGCTGTGGGCCTGGCGCTGCTGGTGGCCGGCACGCTGGGCATGCTGGCGGCGTGAGACATTTTGTGTGAGGTGATTTTGATGGAGACGAACTGGCGGCACACCGCCCGGTTTGCCCTCCGGCAGTCGCTGGGGGTGCTGTTCGGGTATCTGTTTCTCGGCACCGCCTTCGGCATCCTGCTGCGGCAGGCGGGCTTCGGGGCGCTGTGGGCCCTGGCCTTCAGCGGCCTGGTCTACGCGGGCAGCCTGCAGTTCGTGCTGGCGGGCTTTCTGGCCGCGCCCACGGCGCTGCCCACCGTGGCGCTGATGAGCCTGTTCATCAACGCCCGGCACCTGTTCTACGGGCTTTCCTTTGTGGAGCGCTTCGCCTCCATGGGCAAAAAGCGGCTCTACATGATCTTCTCCCTCACCGACGAGACCTATTCGGTGCTCTGCGGCATGGACCAGGTGCCCGCCGGGGTGGACAAGCACGGCGCCATGTTTCTGGTGGCCCTGCTGGACCAGCTCTACTGGGTGGCGGGCAGCCTGCTGGGCACCTTTGCCGGGGCTCTGCCGCTGGACTTCACCGGCATCGACTTCTCCATGACCGCCCTGTTCCTGGTGATCTTTCTGGAGCAGTGGCGGGGGGCCAAAAGCCACCTGCCCGCCCTGCTGGGCCTTGGCTGCGGGGCGGTGTTCCTGCTGGCGCTGGGGCCGGATAACTTCCTGCTGCCTGCCCTGTGCGCCACGGTGGCGGTGCTGCTGCTGGCGCGGCCGGTGCTGAATCGGAAAAAGGAGGCGGCGTGAGATGGAACTCTATCCTCTGTGGGTACTGCTCATCGCCGCCGGGGTGACCCTCTTCACCCGCGCAGCCCCCTTCGCGGTGTTCGGCGGAAAGCGCGCCATGCCGGCGGCGGTGCGGTATCTGGGCGAAGTGCTGCCCGGGGCCATCATTGCCATTCTGGTGGTCTACTGCCTGAAGGGCCTGCCCGCCGCCGGCGGGCTGGAGGCCGCCTTCCAGCTGGGGGCGCTGGCGGTGACGGCGGCGCTGCACCTGTGGCGGCGCAACACCCTTTTAAGCATTTTCGGGGGCACGGCGGTGTACATGCTGCTGCTGCGCCTGCCCCTGTGAGGGAGGAAAACGCCATGAAGCTGAAACTGGTCAAGGACAGCGCGGCCCTGCGGCCCCTGATTCTGGAGATGATGGACGAGTGGATGGCCACGGGCGAAACCATTATTCCCTATGCCATCCGCAAGGCAGACCCCCGCGGCGATTTTGCCGCCTACCTCGAAAGCCTTGAGGTGAGCGAGGCCCAGGCGGCAAAAGAGGGTCTCGTGCCGGACTCCACCTTCTTCTGCCTGGACGAGGAGAGCGGCAGGCTGGTGGGGGCGGTGAACATCCGCCACCGGCTGAACGATGCCCTGCTGTTAAACGGCGGCCACATCGGCGACGGGGTGCGCCCCTTGGCCCGGGGCAAAGGCTATGGCACCGCCATGATCGCCCTGGCGCTGGAGGAGTGCCGGGCGCTGGGCCTTGACCGGGTGCTGATGGTCTGCGACAAAACGAACGCCGCCAGCGCCCGCACCATCCAAAAAAACGGCGGCGTGCTGGAAAACGAGGTGGCCGTGGACGGCGTGACCGAACAGCGGTACTGGATCAAACTGTGAATCGAAAACGGGGCGGCCCCCCGAGCCATCCAGGCTCGCAGGGGCCGCCCCGTTGTTATGTTGCCCGCAGGGTCCCGGCGGCGGGGCCGCGGGTTTCCCGTGCCGCCCCCGGCTTTGTCATTTCCGCTTCTTCAACAGCAAAAAGCTGACCGCAAGCACCGCCAGATACGCCGGCCAGCAGAGCAGGTCGTGGACGATCTTCGCCGCCTCGAAGGGCACGAACCACGTCACGGGGGTAAGGAACACGCCCCACCCCATCACAAACCGCACCGGCAGAAAGGCGATACACGCCACATCCAGCCAGGCGGCCCAGAAGGGACCCTTCTCCCCCGTCAGCACACGGCCGATGAAATAGAGGGCCACGCCCATCACCTGCACGATGAGGCCGGCGCAGCGCACAAAGGTGCTGCCCTCCCATTCCCCCGCCACGGCCAGCAGCAGCCCCGCGGCCACAAAGGCGGGCGAAGCCGCAAAGAGGATGCGGCCCGCCAGCTTCCGCCTTGCGCCGCCCTTTTCCTCCGCCGGTTCGACCCCCTTCAAAAGCCAGTCGGTAGTCACGCCGAACCCCTCGCTGAGGGCCACGATCTTTTCCGCGTCCGGCGCGCTCTGGCCGCCCTCCCATTTGGACACCGCCTGCCGGGAGACGCCCAGCCGCCCGGCCAGTTCCTCCTGGGACAGCCCCTTCGATCTTCGCAGCTGCTGCATCCTCTGTGCCATATCCATGGGCAGCGCCTCCTTTCGTCTCCCCCATCATAGCAGAAAGGGCGGTGGCGGGGCTACCCCTTTTGCCTGTCAATCCGTCAACCGGAGGTTGCACGGCCCCTTTTTGCGCAAAAAAACGCCCGGGCGCGCGCCCGGGCGTTTTTTCTGAAGTTTACCGCTCCTCGCGGAAGTAGTTGACGCCGAGGCTGGCGGGGATGTGGGCCCCCTTGCTGCCCCGGATGCTGGTGAACACCAGCACCAGCGCGGTGATGAGGAAGGGCAGCATGTCGAAGAAGGCGTCGGGCCAGCCGGCCATCAGGCCCACCTTGTAGTACTTGAGCACCCGCAGGGCGCCGAACACGAAGGAGCCCAGGATGGCCACATGGGGCTTCCAGGCGGCGAAGATGACCAGGGCCACCGCGATCCAGCCCAGGCCGTTGACGCTGTTGGAGATCCACACGCCGCTGTTGATGATCATGGAGCAGTAGGCACCGCCGATGCCGCAGATGCCGCCGCCCAGGAGGATGTTGATGTACTTCCAGCGATTGACGGGGATGGAGGCGGCGTCCGCCGCGGCGGGGTTCTCGCCGATGGCCTGCACGTTCAGGCCGGTCTTGGTGCGGTAGAGATAGTAGCCGCAGACGGCGGCCACCAGGATGCCGATGTAGACGAAGGGGTTGTAGCTGAACAGCAGCTCCCCCACCACCGGCAGGTCGCTCAGCACCGGCAGATGGACGCTGCGCATCTGGGCGGTGACGTTCTCCGGCAGCTTGAGGGTGCTGGTCTCGCTTTTGCCCACCATGTACACCCCGATGAAGTTGGACAGGCCCACCCCGAAGATGGTCATGGTCAGGCCCGCCACGTTCTGATTGGCCAGGAAGGTGACGGTGAGCACCGCATAGACCCCCGCGGCCAGCACGCCGGCGGCGAAGGCCGCCAGCAGGGCCAGGGCGAAGTTGTCGGAAAGGTAGCCCGTCATGAAGCCGGCACAGGCGCCGATGGCCATCATGCCCTCCACGCCCAGGTTCAGGTGGCCCACCTTCTCGTTGAGGATCTCGCCCACGGTGCCGAAGAGCAGCGGGGTGCCCGCGCCCACGGCGGCCACCAGGAATTTGATGAACAGATCCATGGTTCACGCGCCTCCTTTCGGCTGCTTTTTGCGCACGGCAAAGCCGTAGCGCACAAAGAACTCGCTGGCCAGGATGAAGAAGAGGATGACGCCCTGGAGCACGTCGGCGCTGTCCGCCGAGAGGCCGAACTCGCTCTGCACCACGCCGCTGCCCTTTTCCAGCACGCTGAACAGGAAACTCACCACCAAAATCATGCCGGGGTTCAGCTGGCACAGCCAGGCCACGATGATGGCGGTGAAGCCCACGCCGCCGGCCACCCCCATGGAGAGGGTCATGTCGCTGCCGCCCACCTGGCACACGCCGGCGATGCCGGCGATGGCGCCGGAGAGGAACATGGTGCGCAGCACCACCTTCTTCACCCGGATGCCGGCGTAGCGGGCGGTGTCCTGGCTTTCGCCCACCACGCTGATCTCGTAGCCCTGTTTGGTGTACTTCAGGTACACCCACACCAGCGCCACCAGCACCAGCATGATGATCCAGCCGAAGTGGACGCCCAGCACCTTGTCCAGCCCGGCGTTTTTGTCGAACCGGGCGATCTTGTTGAAGCCGTTGGCCGCCTCGTCCCGCCAGGGGCCGGACTGCAGCCAGGAGACGATGTGCAGCGCGATGTAGTTGAGCATCAGGGTGAACAGGGTCTCGTTGGTGTTCCAGCGGCTTTTGAACACCGCGGGCAAAAGGCCCCACAGCCCGCCGCCGAGGGCCCCCGCCACGAACATGGCCGCCAGCAGCAGCGGGTGGGGCCAGCCGGTGCAGAAGAGGGCGAAGAAGGTGGCGAACACGCCGCCCATGATCAGCTGGCCCTCGCCGCCGATGTTCCAAAAGCGCATTTTGAAGGCCAGCGTCACCCCCAGCGCGCAGATGCACAGGGGGATGGTGTACTTGATGGTGGACTGGATGGCCAGCGGGCTGCGGAAGGCGCCCTTGACGATGGTGGCGTACACCGCGAAGGGGTTCTGGCCGATGGCCAGGATGAAGATGCCGCCGGCCACCAGGCTCAGGGCCACCGCCGCAAGGCGCAGGGCCACCGTCTGCCGGCCGCTGCGCTCGGCGTGTTTCACCGTGTGCAGCAGCGGCTCCCGGTGGGTCTTGACAGGTGTGCTCATCGCTCGGCCGCCTCCTTTTGTTTTTCTTCCTCGGTCATCTCGCCGGTCATCATCAGGCCGATCTGCTCCTTGGTGACCTCGCCGGCCTTCACCACGCCGGTGATCTTGCCGTGGCAGAGCACCAGGATGCGGTCGCACAGTTCCAGCAGCACGTCCAGGTCCTCGCCGATGAACATCACCGCCACGCCCTTCTCCTTCTGCTTGTTGAGCAGGTCATAGATGAGGTAGCTGGAGTTGATGTCCAGGCCCCGCACGGGGTAGGCGGTGATGAGCAGGTTCGGGTCGGATTCAATTTCCCGGCCCAGCAGCACCTTTTGCACGTTGCCGCCGCTCATCAGCCGCACCGGGGTCTCAATGCCCGGCGTGACGATGGACAGTTCCTCCACCAGCTTTTTGGCCAGCGCCCGGGCGGGAGCCCGGTCCACAAAGGGGCCCTTGCCGGCGCGGTAGCTTTTCAGCAGCATGTTGTCGGTCATGCCCATGCTGGCCACCAGGCCCATGCCCAGCCGGTCCTCGGGCACAAAACTCATGGAGATGCCCAGGTCGATGATGGCCTCGGGGCTCTTGCCCAGGATGTTCTCCTTTTTGTAGAGCACCGCGCCCTTTTTGGCGGGCACAAGGCCCGCAATGCACTCGCACAGCTCCTTCTGGCCGCTGCCGGCAACGCCCGCCACGCCCAAAATTTCGCCGCTGTGGATGTGGAAACTCACGTCGTCCAGGCCCAGGCTGCCGTCCGGCTTTTCCACCGTCAGGTCCACCACCTTCAGGATGGTGTGCACGTCGT
Organism: Candidatus Allofournierella merdavium; assembly: GCF_944382735.1. Taxonomy (NCBI): domain Bacteria; kingdom Bacillati; phylum Bacillota; class Clostridia; order Eubacteriales; family Oscillospiraceae; genus Allofournierella; species Candidatus Allofournierella merdavium. Next base: position 179,888 of record NZ_CALWND010000005.1, read on the forward strand.
GGGGCTCGGGGCGGCGGATGGCCAGGCTCACCGCGTGGCCCACCATCTTTTCAGTGAGCAGGTTCGCGTCCACGTCGGCGGTGGCCACCGTGTCCACGCTTTTTCCCTTGCGCAGGATGGTGACCCGGTCGCTGATGGCCAGCACCTCGTTCAGCTTGTGGGTGATGATGATCACCGCGCAGCCCTTGGCCTTCATCTGCCGCAGGATGTCAAACAGCTTTTCGGTCTCCTGGGGGGTGAGCACGGCGGTGGGCTCGTCCAGGATGAGGATCTTCGCGCCCCGGTAGAGCACCTTCAAGATCTCCACCGTCTGCTTTTCGGAGACGCTCATCTCATAGACCGGTTTTTCCGGGTCGATCTCCAGGCCGTAGCCGGCGCAGAGGGACTGCACCTCCGCCCGCAGCGCCCTGCGGGAGGGCATGCGGCCGGGCATGCCCAGCACGATGTTCTCCATGGCGGTGAACACATCCACCAGCTTGAAGTGCTGGTGGATCATGCCGATGCCCAGGGCCCGGGCGTCCACCGGAGAGGCGATGGACACCGACTGCCCGTTCACGAAGATCTGGCCGGCGTCCGGGTGGTAGATGCCCGAGAGCATGTTCATCAATGTGGTCTTGCCGCTGCCGTTCTCGCCCAGCAGCGCCAGCACCTCGCCATAGTTCACCTCCAGGTCGATGGCGTCGTTGGCCACCACGCTGCCGAAGGTCTTGGTGATGCCGCTGCACCGGATGGCGCACTGCGTTTGTGCCATTGTTTCAGCCTCCTCGTCGGGGTGTTCAGGGGAAAAGCGGAAAAAGGGCGGTCGGGAGACCGCCCTTTTCTTTGCGTGTGAAAGCCGGCCTTACAGAACGTTCACGTTCTCGTAGTACCAGTTGCAGCTGCCGTAGTCGGCGCCCTCCAGGGTGTGGGTGTTGCCCTCGTTGTCCTTCAGCTCGGTAACGCCGTCGAACACATCCCACTCGCCGGAGACGATCTTGGCCTTGACCTCTTCCACCTTGGCGATCATATCCTCGGTGACAAGATCGGTGTTGAACTCGCCCAGCACCACCAGGCCGTCGGCCATGTCGCCGAAGTAGTTGTCCACCTTCTCGCCGGCCACCCAGGTGCCGTCAATGACGTTCTGCACGGCCTTGGTGTAGTAGACGCTCCAGTCCCACATCACGCTGGTGAGGGTGGCGCCGGGGGCGTCCTTGGTCATGTCGCTGTTGTAGCCCACGCCCCACACGCCGTGCTCCTCGGCGGCGGTCTGGGGGTTGGGGGTGTCGCAGTGCTGGCCGATCACGTCGCAGCCCTCGGCGATCAGCCGCTCGGCGGCCTGCTTCTCGCCCTCGGGATCAAACCAGCTGTTGGTGACGCTCACATACACCTGGGCGTCGGGGTTCACGCTGGCCACGCCCATGGCGAAGGCGTTGCAGCCGCTGGTGACCTCGCCGTTCTCCTGGCCCATGGCGGCCACATAGCCGATCTTGTTCGACTGGGTCTTCATACCGGCCACAATGCCGCTGAGGTAGCGGGCCTGGTAGATGCGGCCGAAGTAGTTGTTGAAGTTGGTGCCGTTGGATTTGTAGCCGGTGCCGTGGCTGAAGATCACGTCGGGATACTCCTCGGCCAGGGCCTCGCAGGTGTCCATATAGCCCCAGGAGGTAGCGAAGATGATGTTGCAGCCTTCCTCGATGCACTCGGTGATGGCGGTCTCCACGGCGGCGGCGTCGGTGTCGTCCACCGAGATCTTGCGCACGATCTGGTCGTCAGAAAGGCCCAGGTTCTTCTGCATGCCGATGATGCCCTGGTCGTGGGTGTAGGTATAGCCGCTGCCCTCGGCGGGGTCGGACAGATGGATCACGCCCACCTTGATCTGATCCTTGGGGATGCCGCCGGTGGTGGCTTCGCCGGAGGTGGCCGCGCCGGTGGAGACGCTGCCGGAGGCCGGCTGGCTGGCGCCGGTGCCGGCGTCGCCGCCGCAGGCCGCGAGGCTCAGGGCCATGGCGCCCGCCAACAGGATGCTGAGAAGCTTTTTCATGGTTCGTTTTCCTCCTGTTTTGATTTTTGCAGGAAAATAAGAAACGGGGTAAGCCGCAAGGACTTACCCCCTGTTCGGAACATCCTTTATTGTAGACTGCATCCTTCACGATTTCAACACATTTCGCCAACTTCGTCGCTTTCGCCAAGAGGGCATTCATTTGCACAATGGTTTTTTGTTCGTCTGCGCCAAAGCAAAACCCGCACAGCGGCCTGCCATGCGGGTTTTCGGGATATTTCGCCATCGGAAAAGTATGACTTTTCACTTTTGATTTCGTGGACGAATGTGCAAGCGTTACGCGGGCCATTTCCGCTTTGCCGCCAGCACATACCCGCCCCCGCAAAGGCCCAGGGCCAGCAGGGCCAGCTCGGTGACCACCATGCCCGCGCCGGCCAGCAGCACCGCCACCGAGTTGAAGAGGGTGTGGGCGGCGATGGCGGCCAGATACCAGCCCGGGCGCCGGCGGATGACAGCGGTGAACACAAGGCTGGTGGCGAAGAGGTGAAAGAGCACGGCGCTCACCCGCTCCAGCAGGGCCAGGGCCACAAGGCCCGGGCCGATGGCTGCCAGCTGGGCGGCCAGTTGGGCGAGGGCGGCGCTGTCCAGCCCGGCCAGCAGCGCGCCCAGCGGCCCGCCGGGGTTTGCCAGGGCGGCGGCCAGCAGCAGGTAGTTCAGGTAGGCCATGCCCGTCACCGTCATCACCTCGCACAGGCCGTGGCCCAGCCCGAAGCTGACCATGTCCTTCCAGGTGCGGTTGTTTTTCAGGATGGCCGCACCGCCCAGCCGGGCGCTCTCCTCAAAGAGGCCGGCGGACAGCCCGCCCACCACCACAGCGTAGAGCACCGTGTGGGCGGCGAAGGCGTTCAGCGCGCCGGAGGCGGTGAGCAGCTGCAGCAGGGGCAGCCGCAGCACCATCTGGCTCACAAAGAAGCTCACAAAGCCCAGGGCCAGGGGCGCGAGGCGGATCTTCTTCAGCGCGCCCAGCAGGATGAGCAGCGCCACCGGCAGCACCAGGGTGCACAGTGCGGCGACGGAAAAGGCGGCGATCTGGGCGCCGGAGAGAGCGAATGTCATGGCTCGTTCCTCCCCGCCTTTTCAGTCGATGAATTTGACGGCGGTGCCGTAGGCGATGCACTCGGCGGCCCCCTGCATCACGCTGGAGGAGGCGTAGCGCATGGCCACGATGGCGTCCGCGCCCAGAGCCTCGGCCTCCGCCACCATCCGGCCGGAGGCGATCTGCCTCGCCTCGCCCAGCATCTCGGTGTAGGCGGTGATCTCGCCGCCCACCAGGGTCTTCATGGCGCTCATGAAGTCCTTGCCGAAGTTCTTGCTCTGGACCACGTTGCCCTTGACGATGCCCAGCACCTCGTAGCGGCGGCCGGGAATGTTCTCAGTAGTTGCGATAAGCATCTTCTTCACCCTTTCGTATCTCTTTGAGCCGCTGGCGCAGCGCCAGCAGCGCCCCCACGGCCAGCACCGCGGGCCAGCCCGCCAGCAGCAGCGCCACCGGCAGCGGCACCGGGTCGGTGGTGACGGCCCAGACCATCAGCCCCTCCATCATCGCCATCAGGGCGACGAACACCAGGGCGGACAGCCAGGCCCCGTGGGCCTTTTTCTTTCGGTCGGTCTTTTGCACGTCGATAAAGCGCACCCCCTCCTGTTCCAGACGGGCCATCTCCTCCAGCGCCGCCTCCGGGTCCAGGCCGGCCAGCGGGCCGGGCCTGCCTGCCAGCCCGGCGCAGAGCCGGCGGGCGTTGTCCAGGTTTTTGCGGCGGCCCTCCAGCACCACCAGGTGCCGGCGCATCCCCTCGTCCAGGGTCAGCGCCCCGGTGAGCATGGCCCGTATCTCCTCCAGCGGCACATCCAGCTTGCGCAGCAGCTTGATCCGCCGCAGGCTTTCCAGGTCGGCATCGTCGTAGTCACGGTAGCCGTTGCTCGCCTGCCGCCGGGGGGCCAGCAGGCCCTCCTTTTCATAAAAGCGGATGTTCTTGGCGGAGAGGCCCACCCGGGCCTCCACCTCCTTGATGCGCAACCCTCTCCCCCCTTTCTGCGCCCAGTGTAAACCATCCACAAGGGGGAAGGTCAAGGCTTTTTTGCGATTTGTTTTAAAAAAAGCCGCGCCGGGCGGAAAACTGCGGGGCGCGGCCTGTCGGGTCTGTTCAGAAATAGCTGCGGATCTGGAACTTGTCGCCGGTGTCCACCTGCTCCTCGATGAGTTTGGTGTGGCCTTCGTCCCAGTGCACCGGAGTGGCCTTGCTGCGGGTGAGGCGCAGCAGTTCATCCACCCGCTTTTTCTCGGACGCGTCGTAAAGCAGGTAGGACACGCCCTCCTTCTTGGCCCGGCCGGTGCGGCCGATGCGGTGGGTATAATACTCGTTGGAGGTGGGCACCTCGTAGTTGATCACCGCGTCCACGTCCTCCACGTCGATGCCCCGGGCGGCCACGTCGGTGGCCACCAGCACGGCGATCTTGCCCTCCCGGAAGGCGGCCATGATCTTGTTGCGCTCGCCCTGGGAGAGGTCGCCGTGGAGGCAGTCGGTGACAAAGTGGAGCCGCGCCAGCTGGTTGGTGAGGCTGGCGGTGGTGAACTTGGTGTTGCAGAACACCATCACCCGCTTGTGGCCGCCGGAGATGATGATCTGGGCCAGGTCCGCCAGTTTGGAGCGGCCGGTGGTGCACAGGGTGTACTGGGTGATCTTGGGCTGGCTGGCCTGGACCGGCTGCACGATGATCTCCTCCGCGTCCCGCTGGTAGAGCCAGCCGATGTCCATCACCTCGCGGCTGATGGTGGCGCTGAACATGCACAGGCTTTTGCGGGCCTTCATGGCGTCGATGATCTTGCGCACATCCTTGTAAAAGCCCATGTTCAGCATCTCGTCCGCCTCGTCCAGCACGATGCTGGTGACCTCGCTCACGTTGATGCTCTTGTGGCGCATGTGGTCCATCAGCCGGCCGGGGGTGGCCACCACGATCTGACAGCCCTTTTTCAGGCGGTTTGCCTGCTTTTGCATGTCCGCCCCGCCGTAGACGCAGACGGTGCGGATGTCCGGCAGAAAGTGGGTCAGGTCCTCCAGGTCCCCGGCGATCTGCTGGGCCAGCTCCCGGGTGGGGGCCAGGATCACCGCCTGGGGCAGCAGCCGGGCGGGGTCGATGCGCTCGATGATGGGGATGCCGAAAGCGCAGGTCTTGCCGGTGCCGGTGGGGGCCTTGGCGATCACGTCGTGGCCCGCCATCATCACCGGGATGGTCTTTTCCTGCACCTCGGTCATCTCGGTGAAGCCCATGCGCTCCACCGCCTGCAAAATCTCCGGCCGCACGCCGGCAAGGTCCTTGTACAGCATATTCCTTTTCTCCGTTCTGTGGCCCGCCCCAGCCGCGCGCCGGGCCGCGGGTTCCTTTATTTTAATTGTAACAATGGGTATTATACCACAGCCTTTGCCAAAAGAAAACCGCGCGAAGGGGGCATCCGCCGGCTTTTCCGCTCCGGCGCGTCGGTTTTCCCGCCCCGCGGACGGGCCGCCGGTCCCCCGTCCTTCTTACCGCCCGCGCCGGGCCGCCCGCAACTGCCGCGCCCTCCCCTCCCGTGCCGTTCCCGTCCTTTTCACCGCCCGCCCCGGGGCCCTTCCCCTCTGCGCCTCCCGCCTTTCTTACCGCCCGCGCTCCCGCATGCCGCTCCCCGCGCTCTTTCCGCCCCCGCCTGCCGCCTCTCCCCTCGCACGCCGCCGCCCCGCTGCCATGGTGGCCCGGGGCGCTCTCCCGGCCTGTGCCGCCCCATTTCCCCTTTGCGCCGGGGCGGCGGATGTGGTATAGTGGAGGGCAGAACAAAGGGCAAAGGAGGCGGCCGGTTTTGTACGACGAGCTGACCGAGGTGGACATCAAAAAGATGCAGGAGGAGATCGACCACCGCATTCTGGTGCTGCGCCCCCAGTACATCAAAGAGGTGCAGGAGGCCCGGGCCTTCGGCGATCTGAGCGAGAATTTTGAATACAAAGAGGCCAAGCGCCAGAAAAACCGCAACGAGAGCCGCATCCGGTATCTACAGCGGATGATCCGCACCGCCCGGGTGGTGAAGACCGACCACGCCGAGGGCCGGGTGGGCCTGTTCGACTATGTGACCCTCTATCTGCCCGAGGACGAGGAGGAGATGGAGGTGCATCTGGTGACCACCCTGCGGGTGGACGCGGGGGGCGGCCACATCAGCCGGGAGTCCCCCCTGGGGCGGGCCATCTTCGACCGCAAGGTGGGGGACACGGTGACGGTGCAGGTGAACGCCGACGTGGCCTACCCGGTGACCATCCGGGCCATCCGCCCCGGCACCGACGACGCGGACCTGCCCATCAGCCAATACTGATTGCCCGCCACCCGCCGGTGTGGTATACTGTCAGTGCGGAATTTAAAACAAAACGGGCGGCCCCGCCGCCCGGGAACGGAGTGACAACAATGGTTCGAATCACCATGCAGGACGGCGGCGTCATCGACCTGGAACTGGACGCCCAGGCCGCCCCCATCACCGTGGAGAATTTTCTCAAACTGGTAAACGACGGCTTCTACGACGGCCTGACCTTCCACCGCATCATCCCCGGCTTCATGATCCAGGGCGGCTGCCCGGACGGCACCGGCATGGGCGGCCCCGGCTGGCATATCAAGGGGGAATTCGCCCGCAACGGGGTGCCCAACCCCATCAAGCACACCCGGGGGGTCATCAGCATGGCCCGGGCCATGGACCCCAACTCCGCCGGCAGCCAGTTCTTCATCATGCATGAGGATGCGCCCCACCTGGACGGCGGCTACGCCGCCTTCGGTCATGTGGTGGCCGGCATGGACGTGGTGGACCGCATCGCCGAGGTGGACACCGACTACAACGACCGGCCCCTGGAGCCGGTGGTGATGGAGAGCGTGCGGGTGGTGGAGGAATGATCGAGGCGGTCAAAAAGCTGCTGACGAAATACCGGGAGGCCATCGCCTATCTCTTCTTCGGCGGCCTCGCCACCCTTCTGAACATCGTGCTGGCCATGGTGTTCCGCTTTTTGGGCCTGCCCACCCTGGCCAACACCGTGCTGGACAACATCCTGTGTATCCTCTTCGCCTACGTCACCAACCGGCTGTGGGTGTTTTGCAGCAGCGCCAAAGGCGCGGCCGCGGTGCGGGAGTTCGTCTCCTTCATCACCTGCCGCCTGGGCACCCTGGTGCTGGACGTGGCGGTGATGTGGCTGGGAGCCGATCTGCTGGGGCCCGTGCTCATCCCCGCCGAATACCAGGACCTCTGGTTCTTCGCGGTGAAGGTGTTCTCCAATGTGCTGGTCATCGTGGCGAACTACGTTTTCTCCAAACTCATCATCTTCAAAAAGAAGGGCTGAGCGCCAGCCCCCTCCTCCCCTTCCCGCCGGGTGCGGGAGGGGGATTTTTTTGCCGTCCGCCGGGGCTCTTTGCCCTGTCCTCACGGCCGCCCCGTGCCGCCCCCTCCTTTTCCGTACCGCAGTGCGCCGAGGTTCTCCGGCGGCCGCGGCCCAGGGCCCCCGGCGTTTCTTTGCGCCCCGTGCCGGGAACGCCGCCCCCTCACCGCCGCCCTCCCTGCCTGTAATTTTATTTTTCGCAATATACTATTGACATTCAATATTATATGATATATAATATTGTCACAATCACAAAGGAGGCGATGGCATGGCGTTCAACACGGGGGCCGCTCTGCTGGACGCGCTGGTGCTGAGCACCGCCGAACGGGAACCCACCTACGGCTACCGCATCACCCAGCAGGTGCGCCGGATCATGGTGGTCAGCGAGAGCACCCTCTACCCGGTGCTGCGCCGGCTGCAGAAGGAAGGCCATCTTGAGACCTACGACCAGGAGTTCGCCGGGCGCAACCGGCGCTATTACCGGCTCACTCCCTCCGGCGCCGAGGCGCTGACAAAGCTGCGGCAGGAATGGGTGGAATACCGGCAGGCGATCGACGCGATGCTATTGAACGAGGGGGATGCGCAATGACCCGAGAAGAATTTTTGCAGCGGCTGGGCGAGCTGCTGAGCGATGTGACCGAGGAGGAACGGGCCGAGGCCATCCGGTTTTACGAGGAATACCTGGACGACGCGGGCCCGGAACAGGAGGCGCAGGTGCTGGCGGAGCTGGGCAGCCCCGAAAAGGTGGCGGCCATCATCCGGACCAACGTGCCGGGCAGCCGGGTGCAGCCCGAACCGCCGGCGCCGGCGGAGGAGTCCGCCCCGGGCGGGGCGGGGCCGAACGTGCCGCCGGCAGGCGCCGGCGGGGCCGCTTCCATCCCGCTGCCGCCCTGTGCGCGGCCGGGCGCCATGCCTCCCCCGCCGCCCCGCAGGGGCATGAGCGACCGCACCATCCTGCTCATCATCCTGGCGTTGGTGCTCTCGCCGCTGTGGATCGGCCTGGCGGGCACGGTGCTGGGCATCCTGCTGGGCATCGTGGGCGCGGCACTGGGCTTCTTCTTCGGCGGCGTGGCCACGGTAGTGGCCGTGGCGGCGGTGCTGGCAGCCAACACCCCCGCCGCCTTCGCCGCCGGTTTCCCGGTGGGGCTGTTCATGGTGGGCGTCTGCCTGCTGGGCCTGGCCCTGGGCGTGGCGCTGATCACCGCGGCGGTGTGGCTGGCCACCTGGCTGGTGCCCGCTGGCTTCCGGCTGGCAAAGCGCGCCTGGCACAGGCTGGTGGATAAGAGGGGGGCAAAACAATGAAGGGCATTGTAAAAGTGTTCGCGGTGGCCGCCGCGCTGGCGGTCCTGGGGCTTGCGCTGATGCTGGCCGGCTTTGCCATCGGCGGGCCGACGGCGGCGCGGCGGGCGATGGATTACACCAGCCTCGGCCAGCGCCACTACCAGGGCGACCTGCCTTACTGGCTGGAGCGCGCCCTGGGCTGGGTGGACGGCATCGACGACGACATGGACCATTTCGAGGACCACATGGACAACTGGGCCGATGGATTCGGGGGCGGCATGGATCAGTGGGCCGACAACTTTGAGGACGGCGTGGAGCACTGGGCCGACAATTTTGAGGACGATGTGGAGCACTGGGCCGACGGTGTGGAGAACTGGGCCGAGGGCTATCACCACGCCGGCTGGCACGGCGGCATTCTGGGCTGGTGAGCACCACCGGCGGAAAGGAAGAAACCATGGGACCGAAACGTCTTTACAAGGGGCACGAGAAGATGCTCTGCGGCGTGTGCAGCGGCATCGCCGAGTATTTCAACCTGGACCCCACCCTGGTGCGGCTGGCCGTCGTGGCCCTGACCGTCTGGTGGGGCAGCGGGCTGATCGCCTACATCGTGGCGGCCATCATCATGCCCGAGCCGCCCTGCAACAGCTGAAAAACAACGAAACGCCCCGTCTGCCGGCCGGCAGGCGGGGCGCTTTTTCAGTTGAACACTTCCTCGAAGGGGATGCAGTAGCCTTCCGGCAGGGCGCTGACGGTGTAACTCACATACACATCGCCCGCGGCGTTTTCATAAAAAGCCTCCTGGGGGGTGAGGTCGGTTTTGAGCCAGAAGCGGTAGACCGGCTGGATGTAGGGGTCCATGCTGCTCTGGGCGTATTCCAGCTGCCAGCCCGCCAACTGCTCCACCGAGAGGTCATATTCCCGCATGCCGCTGGCCTGCTCCTCGTCCAGCACCGCCTGCAGGGCGGCCATCGCCTCTTCGGGGGTGCACAGCGGGTAGTCGCCCACCTTTTCGCTGTCGGGGGGCAGGGTCAGGGAAAAGTTGCGCAGCGCGCCGGTGGAATCCACGCTGCCCCGCACCCGGTGAAAGCTGTAGTTCAAAAGGCGCTGGGCCACCGTGTCGCCGCTGTTCTCATAGTAGAAATGCTCGCCGGGCATCCAGTGGGTCTGCCCGTCGTAGCCGGTGGACACCGCGTACTGGTGGGCGGGATTCCCGATGCCCGCCAGCTCCCCGAACAGGGCCAGGGCCGCGTCGTCCCCCGCCTGGCAGTCCTCCGACTCCCCCTCCCCGTCCCGGTAGCCGGAGACGGTGCAGCCGGAGGCGGAAACGCTCCATACCTTTGCCTTGGAGGGGTCCAGCTGCTCATAGAGGGGGCGGTCCGGGTCCCAGTGCTCCGGGTCCATCAGGCTGCCGAAAACGCTGGAGGGCCACAGATCCGGGCTGGGGTAGCCGGTGGGCGTCTCCTCCTCCTCGTCCCGCACCAGGGGCAGGCCCAGGGCCTCGGCGGCGATGTTCAAAAGGTCAGTGAGCGGCCCGGCGTGTTCGCCGCTCTGGGCGCGCCACACCGGCAGGGTAGCGGGCAGGTCGGCGGCGGCGATGTTCCAGGTGGGGTTATCCCCCCGCACATCCTCCAGGCTTTCGGCCACATAGGTGACCCCGCCGCCCATGCCGCCGGAGTCGTCCCCCAGCACCAGCACCGGCAGGCCCTGGTATTCGCCCAGATCGAAATCCCGCACCGGGGGCGCGGCGCTCTTTGGCTGCCCGTCGGCCAGGGCGCCCTCCTGCGTCGTGTTCCCCGTCTCGGGGGCGGCGTCCAGGCTGTATTCCGCGGCCGCCGGGGCGCTGGCGGCGCTGCTTTGGACCGTACCCCCGGCGGTGGAGAACTGCCCGCTCTGAAGCGCGGCGGGCACCGCCAGCAGCGCCACCGCCGCGGCCGCGGCCAGGGGCAGCCCCACCCGCTTTGCCACCCGCAGGCGGGGGGCGGCTTTGGTTTTTTCCTGTTTGGCTCGGGCGGCGGCCAGCTTTTCCAGTGTGGCGGCCTTCCAGGCCTGGGTGGGAGCGACCTTGTCCATGGCGCTCTGATAGTCTTTGTGGTCCGGCACGGTCAAAACTCCCCTTTCAATGTTTTTTTCAGCAGCGCGCGGCCCCGGGCCAGCTGGCTGAGCACGGTGTTCTGGCCCCGGCCCAGCAGCTTTGCGATCTCGGCGGTGGAATAGCCCTGTATGTAATGCAGATAGATCACCTGCCGGTATTTCATGGGCAGATCCCCCACCGCCCGCAGCACCTCGCTCTCGGCGGGGGTAAAAGGCACGCTGAGGCTCTCGTCCAGGCCGTCGGTGCGGCTCTGCCATACGCTGCGGAAGTGGCTTTTGCAGCGGTTGATGGTGCAGCGCAGCAGCCAGGCCTGCTGGTGGCCCGGCCCCTCAAAGGCGGGGGCTTTTTTGAGCAGGGTCAAAAAAACCTCCTGAGCAATGTCCTCGGCGTCCTGCAGATTCTTCACAAGGCCGAAGGCCGTGCGCAGCACCAGCGGGCCATAGTGTTCCAGCGCCTCTTCCGGCGTGAGCACCCTGTCTGCCACCCCGTTCATGCCCCGCGCCCCCTTTCGTTGTGTATACTTTTTTCCTGGGCCTATTATTGCACACCCGGCCCAAAAAAGCAAAAAGGGCCCGCCCCGCGCATGCCGCGCGGGGCGGGCCCTTTGGTATTTTCACTTGCGCTTCGCGCCCTCGTCCTTCTTCTCGTCGGTGGCCTCGAACCAGAAGGTAGTGCCCTTGCCCAGGGTGCTGTCCACCCCGAAGCGGAAGCCGTGGCCCCGCAGGACGGCCTTGGTGATGGACAGGCCCAGCCCGGTGCCCACCTTGCCCGCGTCCGACCGGCTGCGGTAGTAGCGGTCGAAGATGTAGGGCAGGTCCTCGGGGGCGATGCCCGCGCCGTGGTCCTCCACCTCCACCCGGGCGCAGCCGTCTTTCGGCGTCACCCGCAGGATGAACACCCCGTCCTCGCCCAGGTGGTGCATGGCGTTGCCCAGAAGGTTATGGAGCACCCGCTCCATCATGGCCGGGTCGGCGCTGACCATGCAGGGGGTGTCCGCCTCCAGCCGGAGTTTGCAGCCGTTCTGGGCGCAGACGGCGTCGTACCGCTGGGCCACCTCCTCGCACAGCTGGCTCATGTCAAAGCGCACCCGCTGGGGCTGCTCGGTGCCGCTGGACACCTTGGACAGTTCCATCACGCTGTTTACAAGGCCGGACAGCCGGTCGGTCTCGTCCACGATGACGTTCAGCTGGTCGGTGCGCTTGTCCGCGTCGTCGCCGGTGAGGTCCCGCACCGTCTCGGCGTAGCCCTTGATGAGGGTGAGGGGGGTGCGCAGGTCGTGGCTGACGTTGGCCAGCAGCTCCCGCTGGAGCTGGGCCGAGCGGGCCACCTGGTCGGCCATGTGGTTGAACTCATCCGCCAGGCGGCCGATCTCGTCGGAGTGGGACACGTTCACCCGCACCGAGTAGTCGCCGTCCGCCATCTTCTTGGCCGCGGCGGACAGCTGGGTCAGCGGGCGGGTGAGCCAGCGGCTGAGCAGCCAGGAGGCCAGCACCGCCACCGCCAGCAGGCAGACGAAGATGGCGGGCATCAGCTGGCTCTGCACCACCGCCGCCTCGCTGACGCGGGTGAGGGTGGTGGAGATGATGACGGAATAGCTGCCCCACTGGCCGTTCTGGGCCAGCTTGCCCACCACCATCTGCTGCGCGCCGCTGGAGGTGCCCACGATCTGACTCACCGAGCCGTTCTTCATCACCGCCTGGCGGAAGGCGGTGATGGTGTCGCTGTCCCGCTTGGTGGTGATCTTGCCGCCGAACAGATCTCCCGTCGACTCGTGCAGCAGGCAGGGGTAGACGTTTTCGCTGCTGGCCACATGGCGCAGGGTGGAGTCGGCGATGTCCACGCAGCAGTTGCGGAAGTCCAGCCGGCCGTCCTGGGCGGCGGCGTCCACCCCCGCCCAGAAGTCGTCGTTCTTCACCGCCTCGGAGAAGGCGAAGGCCCGGTAACTCACCGGCGCGTCGCAGGCCTCGATCATGGCGGCCAGCGTGTCCACCTGGGTGTTGAGGTAGTTGTAGATGTGCCGGTTGTACAGCGGCTGCAGCAGCTGGGCGGAGATGAACCACACCAGCCCCAGCACCAGGGCCACCATCAGGCAGAAGACGATCATCAGCTGGTAGCGCAGGCTGAAAAAGACGCCCCGCCCGGCGCGGGCCGCCTGCTTTTTGATCTCACTCATTTACTTCACCGCGTCCGGGTCGAATTTGTAGCCGATGCCCCACACGGTGACGATGGCGTCCCGGTAGCGGCCCAGGTGGCTGCGGAGCATCTTGATGTGGGTGTCCACCGTGCGGTCCTCGCCGAAGTAGTCGTAGTTCCACACCTTCTGCAGAATGCGCTCCCGGCTGAGGGCGATGCCCCGGTTGGTGGCCAGGAACACCAGCAGGTCGAACTCCTTGGGGGTGAGGTTGGCCTCCTGGCCGTCCACCTTCACGCTGTGGCTGGCCTGGTCGATCACCAGCCCGCCGAAGGTGTACGTCCCGCCCTCGGTCTCGGTGCGGGGCATGGTACGGGCCAGCACCGCCTTCACCCGGGCCACCAGTTCCCGGGGGCTGAAGGGCTTGACCACATAGTCGTCCGCCCCGCCCTCCAGGCCGGCCAGCTTGTCGTACTCCTCGCCCCGGGCGGTGAGCATGATCACCGGGGTGGTGATCTTGCGGCTGCGCATCTCCTTCAGGCAGGTCATGCCGTCCACAAAGGGCATCATGATGTCCAGGATCACCAGATCCACATCGCCCCCGGAAAGGGCGGCCAGGGCGGCGCCGCCGTCCCCCGCCTCCTCACAGACACAGCCCTCATGCTCCAGGTGGGCACGGATCAGGTCCCGGATGCGGGGCTCGTCGTCCACGATCAATATTTTAGCCATGGTGTTCAGCCTCCTTGCTGCATGGTTTCTTCTACACTGTCTCCATCATAGCGGGGGAATGTGGCGAAAGTGTGAAACAAAAATCAAAATCCCGTGTTTTCGTTGACGGCCGGCCGCCGGGGCGGTACAATAGGACCATCGTCGAACAAAGGAAGTTTTGCACATGCTCATCGAATGTCTTCTCGCGGCCGCGGCGCTGGTGCTGCTGGCGTTGTTTCTGCTGCTGCCCGGGCACGCGTCCTTTGCCCAAAGGCAGCCCTTCACCGGCTGGTGCTACGCCCACCGGGGCCTGCACAGCCCGGACAAGTCCGTCCCCGAAAACAGCCTGGCCGCCTTTGCCGCCGCGGCCGACGCGGGCTACGGCATGGAACTGGACGTGCAGCTGTCGAAGGATGGCGAGGTGGTGGTGTTTCACGACGACACCCTGGACCGGGTGGCCGGAGTGCACGGCCGGGTGGACGCCTTCGACTGGGCGCAGCTGAGGGAGATGCCCCTGTGCGGCACGGCCCACCACATGCCCCTGTTCAGCGAGGTGCTGGCCACGGTGGCCGGGCGCACCCCGCTGATCGTGGAGCTCAAGAGCGGGCCCCGCAACAAGGAACTGTGCCAAAAGACGCTGGCGCTGCTGCGAAGCTACCAGGGCGCCTTTTGCGTGGAGAGTTTCGACCCCACCATCGTGGCCTGGTTCCGCCGCAACGCGCCGGACATCCTGCGGGGCCAGCTGTCGGACAGCTGCGCCGCTTTCCACAAGGAGGGCGATTCCCTCATCGGCTCCTTCGCGCTGAGCCGGTGCCTGGGCAATTTCCTGGCCCGGCCTCAGTTCATCGCCTGGGGCCCGCGGCCCAAGAACGCCGCGGTGCGCCTCATCGAGGCCTTCGGCCCCATGAAGGTGTTTTGGACCGCCCGTCCCGGCATGAACCACGAAGCCCTCACCCGGGAGTACGACGGCGTCATCTTTGAGCATTATGCCCCGCCCGCCCGCTATTAAAAGCAGAAGCGCCCGTTCCGGCATGGGCCGGGGCGGGCGTTTTTTATTCCCTGCCCCCGGCCCGGAGATAGCACCGCCAGAGCCCCTCAAAAATGAGGTTCGGCGCGAGGGCGGGCTTTGTCTCGCAGTAGGGGGCCACCAGCGGCGCCAGCCCGCCGGTGAGGATGAGGCTGGGCGCGCCGCCGGTCTGGTCCATCTCGGCGGCCATGCGGCGGAACATCCCGTCCACCAGGCAGGCCGCCCCGTAGATAACGCCGCTTTGCATGCTCTCGGCGGTGGTGGTGCCGATGGCGGGGCCCGGCGGCTCGAAGGCGATGGACCGCAGGTGGCTGGCCCGGTGCACCAGGGCGTCCAGCCCCAGGGCCACCCCGGGGGCGATGGCCACACCCAGCACGTCCCCCGCCCGGTTCTGGGCGCAGAAGGTGGTGGCGGTGCCCAGGTCCGCCACGATGGCGGGCATGGCAAAGCGGGCCAGCGCCCCCTCGGCCCCGGCCATCATATCCGCGCCGATGGCGTCCCTGGTGAGCACCCGGAAGGAGAGGGTCTTTTCCCCCAGCACCAGCGGCTCACAGCCGGTGACGGCGCGCAGCGCCGCGGTGACCGGCCCGGTGAGGGGGGGCACCACGCTGGACAGCGCGCAGCCCTCCCACCGCCTTTCTTTTCCCAGAGCCTTTCCCAGTTCGGCGGCATAGCGCGCCTCGTCCCAGCTGCGGTCGGTGGGCACCTGGGCGAAAAAGGCGGGGCCCGCCTCCTCCCAGCCGGCCAGACTCAGCCGGGTGTTGCCCATATCCACCAAAAGTACCATCCGCGTATCCTCCCGCCGGCGCCAAAGCGCCCTGTTTGCTTTTAGTATACCCTGCCCGCCCCGTTTGCGCAAGAATAAAGCAGCCCCTGACAGAATAGGTATAAACAGGAGTTCCCACGACAGACGAGGAGGGTAACAGATATGTTTGTGTTGACATTCGGCAAAAACGGCCTGCGGCGGCTGGGCGCTGTCGCGGTGTGCGGCGTGGCGTTGGCGGGCGCGGTGTTCGCCGTCGGCAGCTTCTTCAGGGACGATGCGGCGACCCCCACCGCCGCCAACGGCGAGACGGCCGCGGTGGACCCCACCGCCATGAAGATCGAGGGCACCGACGACATCCAGGCCTTTTTCAAGGCCTACGGGCTGGAGGTGGACCTGGCCACCGCCACGGTGGATAAGGTGAAGATCCCCAAAAAATGGGACGAGAGTTTCTCCGCCTTCAACACGGTGGTGAAGGAGAGCGGCCTGTCCCTGGAGAAATACAAGAACAAGACGGTGGAAAAATGGGTGGCCCTGTGCCCCGGGCGCAGCACCGGCGAGAACAAGGTGAACGGGGTGCTGCTGGTGTATAAGGAGGAGCCGGTGGGCGCCTACCTGCTGGCGGAGCCCAGCGGCGAGGTGACCGGCCTGGTCACCGCCACCGCCTCCGCCGCGCCCCTGACCGACGAGCAGGCCGCCGAGACCGCCGCCGGCTTTGGGGAACAGGCCGTCGCCGAGACCGCTGCCCCGGCGGAGGACCCCGCCGCCGCGGCGAACGCCCCCCTGACGGAGGAGACCGCCGAGACCGCCGCGCCCCTCGACGACGGGACGGTGGAGACCGGCGGCGAGATCAGCCTGGAGGACGCGGGCGCCGTGCCCATCGAGTGACAAAAAACAGCCCCGGGACCAAAGGGTCCCGGGGCTGTTTTGTATTTTTTATTCCGCGTCCCACTGGGCGATCTTGCGGCCCATGAGCACGCCCATGACGCTGGCCATCATCAGGCCGCGGGTCCAGCCGCAGGAGTCCCCCAGGCAGTGCAGGCCCGCCACGTTGGTGACCAGGTTCTCATCCATCTTCACCTTGTTGGAGTAGAACTTCAGTTCGGGGCTGTAAAGCAGCGTCTCGTCGCTGGCAAAGCCCGGCACCACCTGGTCCAGCATCTGAATGAAGGCGATGATGTTGGTCATGGCCCGGTAGGGCATGGCGGCGGTGATGTCACCGGCCACCGCGTCCACCAGGGTGGGGCGCACGTTGCTCTGGCTCAGCTCCTTGGGCCAGGTGCGCTTGCCGTCCAGAATGTCGCCGTAGCGCTGCACCAGGATGTGCCCCGCGCCCAGCATGTTGGTCAGTTCGCCCACCTTCTGCGCGTACTCGATGGGCTGGTTGAAGGGCTCGGTGAAGTTGTGGCTGCACAGGATGGCAAGGTTGGTGTTGTCGCTCTTTTTCTCCTTGTAGCTGTGGCCGTTCACCACCGCCAGGTCGTTGTCGTAGTTCTCCTGGCTCACAAAGCCGCCGGGGTTCTGGCAGAAGGTGCGCACCTTGTTCTTGAAGGGCTTGGGGTAGCCGATGAGTTTGGACTCATACAGCACCTTGTTCACCTTCTCCATCACCTCGTTGCGCACCTCCACCCGCACGCCGATGTCCACGGTGCCGGGCTTGTGGGCGATGCCGTGCTGGGCGCAGCGGCGCTCCAGCCAGTCGGCGCCCCGGCGGCCGGTGGCCACCACCGTGCGCCGGGCCAGGATCTCCTCCTCCGCGCCGCCCCTGGCAGCGCGCACCTTCACCCCCCGGCAGGCGCCCTCCTCGATGAGCAGGTCCACGCACTCGGTGTCAAAGCGCATCTCCACTCCTTCGGCGGCCAGATGGTCCTGGATGGCCCGGTACAGGTCCTGGGCCTTCTCGGTGCCCAGATGGCGGATGGGGCAGTCCACCAGCTTGAGACCCGCCTTGATGGCGTTCTTGCGGATCTCCCGGATGTCCTCCCCGTCGTAGATGCCTTCCACATGGGGGTCGGCGCCAAACTCCAGATAGACCGAGTCGGTGTAGTCGATGAGGCTCTGGGCAAACTGCTCGCCGATGAGGGTGGGCAGTTCGCCCCCCACCTCGTAGCACAGGCTGAGTTTGCCGTCGGAAAACGCCCCCGCGCCGGAAAACCCGGTGGTGATGTGGCAGTAGGGCTTGCAGTTCATGCAGCGGCCGGTCTCCGCCTTGGGGCAGTGGCGTTTTTCCACCGGCTTGCCCTTTTCAACGATGACGATCTTTTCCTTTTTCCCTTTGCGCAGCAGTTCCAGCGCGGTGAAGATGCCGGCGGGGCCGGCGCCCACGATCACCAGATCGTACATGGTGGATGACCTCCTGTTTTCGTTGTAATGCCCGTTTGCGTGCGGGCAGCAAAAGCCCCCCTGCCAGCGGACGCCGGCAGGGGGGACTTGCTTTGCCTTATCCCTTTTATTATTAGCACGAAGTCATACTTTTGTCAAGCAGGGAACTTTTTCCGCTTCACGCCCCGCCAAAGGTGATGGTCTGCGCCTGGGCGTCCACCGTGGCCGGCACCCCGAGGGGCAGGATGCACCGGGGCAGGGCGTGGCCCACGCTCACATCCGCCAGGATGGGCAGGGCGGGGTCGGCCACCGCCGCCGTCAGCCGGCGGTGGTACTCCTCCCGGAAGGCGTTGTCCGCGGGGCGGCCGAACAGAATGCCGCTCACCGCCGCGAAGACCCCGGCCTGCTTCAAAAAGCCCAGCGCCCGGCTGAATTTTTCCGGGCTCATCTTCTCATCGCTGGTCTCCAGCAGCAGGATGCGGCCCTTCCAGTCCGCCGCGGCGGGAAAGAGGCCGTACCGCCGGCAGAGAGCGGGCATATCGGGGTAGCGCCCGCCGTCGAAGAAGTCGTAAAGGGTGTCCAGGCAGCCGCCCAGGATCCTGCCGGAAAAGACCGGCGGCCCCTGCATCAGTTTCCAGCCCGCGGCGGGATGGACGGGCAGCGGCGTGCCCAGCCGGTCGGGGCCGTAGTCGGTGCGGCCTTCATACCACACCTCGCTGGGCCGCACCTGCCGGATGGTGCCGGTGCGCAGCAGTTCCTCAAAGTAGTGGCGGGTGTAGGGCAGCATCTCCCTGTCCAGTTCACACACGTCCGGCAGAAAGGCCTGCCCGTAAAAGGTGGAAAGGCCCGCTTTGTGCAGCATCAGGTGGTTGACGGTGGTGTCGGAAAAGCCCAGAAAAGGCTTTTGGCGCACCGCCTTTTCCAGCTGCCCCTCCCCGAACAGGTACGGCAGCAGCCGGTAGGTGTCATCGCCGCCGATGGCGCAGAGGACAAGGTCGATCTCCGGGTCCCGGAAGGCCTCCAGCCGATCGGCGGCCCGCCGCTCCGGGTGGGCCTTCACATACTCCACACCCTTGAGGGCATGGGGCAGGAATTCCACCCGGAGGCCGTAGTGTTTCAGCCGGGCCACCCCCAGTTCCAGCTCATGCCGGGCGAACGCCTCCCCCAGCGTGCCGCTGGACAGGCTGACCACACCCACGGTTTTGATCATGGAGGTCTCCCCCTTTTTGTTGTTTTTCGCGGGGCGGCCGCCCCCGGGCCGGGGCAAAGGCGCGCAAAGGCCCCGCCGCGAACGCGGCGGGGCCCGGCTGCTCCCGTTTCATTCGCCCCGGGCCGCACGCAGGATCAGGTCGGCGCAGGTGCTTTCGCCCAGGGCGGCGTTGAGGCACAGGTCATAGTGGCCCGCCTCGCCCCAGCGGAACTCGCTGTAAAAATTGTAGTACGCCGCGCGGCGGCGGTCCTCCTTCTGCACCAGCGCCGCGGCGGCCCGTTCATCCGCCTCCGCCGGCAGCCGGCCCTGGGCCCGGGCGCGGCGGACACGGAATTCCAGCGGCGCGTGAAGAAAGACCCGCAGCACGTCGGCGCGGCCCCGCAGCACATAGTCGCCGCAGCGGCCCACGATGACGCAGGGCCCCTTGTCCGCCAGCTGGCGGATGACCTGGCTCTGCACCACGAACACCTGGTCGCTCAGGGGCAATTCGGCCCCCATGGTGTAAAGGTTATACAGCAGGCTGCCGCTGGGCCGCTTTTCGCCGGCGACGATGGCCTGTTCGGACAGTCCGCTCTCCTTCGCGGCCAGGGTGATGAGCTCCTTGTCGTACAGGGGCACCCCCAGCTGGCCCGCCACAGCGCGGGCGATGTCCAGCCCCCCGGTGCAATACTCCCGTCCGATGGTGATGATGCCGTATGTTCCGCTCATGGTCATGCCCCCTTTTTGTCAGTGTGGATCAGCCGTTCAGATGCACGTCCCCCACCAGGGCGCAGCCGTCCGGGTCGATGGCGTACACGGTGATGCGCCCCTTGCCGCTGAACAGTTCCGGCGGCAGCTGTACCCCGCCCTGGGCCGTGGGCTTCAGGAACCGGAAGGTCTTGTGGGCCGTGGTGGCATGGACGGCGCCGCCGGCCACCGCGCAGGCCAGGGTGCCGGAAAACTCCGCCGGCAGCGGCAGATCCTGGCCGTTCTCGTCCTGGAACATGTAGCAGCCCACCTGCTCCAGCGCCCGCAGCCGGGCGGGACGGCGGTGGGGGCAGCCCGCCCCCCGGCCCTTCTGCCGCCCGGTGATCACCAGCGCCAGCCCCTGATAGGCCTTCCAGAAGGCGTCCAGCGGATAGGACCGCTCCGCCTCGGCGTCGGTGGGCGCCAGGCTGTCGTTCACCAGAGCAAAGGAGCCCTCCGCCCCCACCGAAAAGCCCCGCAGCGCCATCATCTGCGCCTCCACGTCGGCGAAGGCGCCGGGCAGGTACGGCCGGCCGTCGGCCGCCGCCTGCTCCTCGCTGGAGGCATAGCGCATGAACACCCCCACCGAATCTCCCTGCTTGACGCACTGCCACAGGCGCTCCGGCTCCAGATAGGCGAGATATGCCCGGAAGCCGTAACACCCCGCCAGCGCCGCCGCGAAGGAGAAGTTGCGGGTGCCCATATCGGCGTCGCCGTGGTCCAGCATGGCCTGGGCCAGTTCCTCGGGCAGCACATCCTGCCCCCAGCGGTTGAGCAGGCTGGCCAGGGTGACGGGCGTGCTCATGCCGTCCCGCAGGGTGGGGTCCCGCAGCTTCTGGCTGTAGGCGGGCAGGTGCAGTTCCCGGCTGTAAAGGGCGGGCGGTTCGCTCTCCCCCTCCACCGGGCGCACGCTGGCGGCCAGCAGCCACACCCGGGGGGTGAAGCGCTCGTCGTCGGTGTACAGATAGATGCGCAGCTGGGCCTGCGCGCCGCGCCCCTTGGCGATGTGCAGCACGTTGTGCCACATGAACACCGGCTGGTTCTCGTCGCCGGTGACGCTGGCCCGCTGGATGTAGGGGCTCCACTTGCCGAAGCTGAGCCAGCCGCTCCACTCCTCGCCCACCCGCACCCGGGCCTGGGCCTCCACCACGGTGCCCGGCGGGGTCTCGGCGTTCCAGCTCATCACCAGCCGGTCGAAGGCGGGCAGGTTCACCGGCTGGGAGGTGTAACAGCCGTACAGCACATACCGCCCGGCCGACTGCTCCAGGCACACGCCATTCTCGGTGAGGGCCACATTGTCCAGCTCGCCCCGGGTGAAGGCGTCGGTGCCGCTGAGAATATAAAGATTTTTCGCGTTCTGCATATCCCTTGTTTCCCGCTGCCGCCCGGGGCCGCGGCCCGCAAAAGCGGCTTCCTTTCTATGACTTTATGGTATCCCATTTGGGGGCGCGCTGTCAAGCGCGGCGACGGCTTGCGCGCCGCCCGGTTTTTCTTTCTGTGATTGACATATTTTATCCGCCTCGTATACTTAAATCAGACGTCCGCTACACCGCCGGATCCGATCGGATCGAAACACAGAAGGGATGGCTCGTTTTATGGATCATTTTGAAAGCCGGTATGCCCGTCCGCTGATCGTTGTTCTTCTTGTCATTTTGCTCCTCTCGTTCGTTCCGATCGTGTGGATCTCGTTCTATTCCTACCCCGCCGCGGATGACTTTTCCTACGCCCTCAGCACCGCGCATGTGTGGCAGGAGACCCACTCATGGACGGCGGTTTTTTCCGCCGCGCTGGAGACCATGCGCGTATCCTATGAAAGCTGGAACGGGCTTTTTGCGGCCATCCTGCTCGCGAGCCTTCAGCCCATGGTCTTCGACCTGTCTTTGTACCCCGTCGGCGCGCTCATCCTCTTTTTTTCGTGCGTCGGTTCCCTTTGTCTGCTTTTTTGGGTGCTCTGCCGCCGTGTTTTTGCGTGTCCGCGCAGTTCGGCGGCGATCATTTCGCTCCTTCTCACCTTTTTGGCGTGTCAGTTCGTATATGACCCGGTGGAATCCTTCTTCTGGTTCACCGGGGGGATCCACTACACCCTTTCCCAATCCTTCGCCTTCTTCGTTCTGGCCTTGCTCGTGCTTGCGGTGACGATGCCGGCAAGGCGCGTTTTTCCTGTTCTGCTGACGATCGGCTGCCTGCCCTTTGCGGTTTACATCGGCGGCGGGAATTTCTCCACCAGCCTGGCGCTGCTCATGATCCTCTCCGCGCTTATTGTGCTCATCTGGCGGCAGAAAAAGAGAAAAGCCGCCGTCCTCGTTTTTGTCGTCTTCGCGGCGCTTTTTGCTTCCTTTCTGTGCAGCGTTTTATCCCCGGGTGCCGCACTGCGCCAGGAGATCGTCGGCGCAGCCAATTCCCCCGTCAAGGCGATCGCTCTTTCCCTCGTTTACGGCGGCTATGCCTTTGCCGACAGCACCACGCTGCCTGTGCTTTCGGCCTGGCTTTTCATCACCCCCCTGTTGTATCGGGCCGCATCCCGGTCTTCTTTCTCCTTTTCCCTGCCCCTTGTGCCCATCGTTTTGCTGTTTGGCGTCTTTTGCGCGCAGGGCACCCCTGTCTTCTACGCGATCGGTCTGAACATGCCCGAGCGGGTCATTAATATCATATACCTCAGCTATTACCCCTTCTTTCTTGTGGGGTGGTGGTACTTCCTCGGCTGGCTGTCCCGCCGGCGGCAGTGGACCGCCTGGTTTGCGCCCGTCAGCCGGCAGCTGAAAAAGGTGCCGCTCCCGTTTGTGCTGACCGGGTTCGTCCTTTTCTTTCTGGTGGGCTCGCTGGGCCTTGTTACGGTGGAAAAAGACCCTCAGACGGGCGGCGCTTCCTTTCAGGGCCTGCCACTCAGCGTGGAGGCCGCGCGCTCTGTCCTGTCCGGCCAGGCCGCGGACTTCCACAGCCAGCCCAAAGAGCGTGAGATTCTTTATACCACAAGCCCGCAGGACGTGATCGAAGTCGCCCCCTTGCGGGAGCATCCCTATCTTTTGTTCCAGCAGGACCTCTCCAGCGATGCCGGTTTTTGGGTCAATCAGGATGTGGCAAGCTTCTTTCACAAGGAGTCCATCCGCGTCTCGCCCCAGTAATCCCCTTTCCACCGCTGCCCCGCCGCCCTTCCGGGAGAATGCCGCGGGCATCCGGGTCTTTTCTCCCGGAAAATCCGGCGCGGAAAAATTTGCTTGTACATTTTCTTCCGAACTCGTATACTATAATCAGTTTCCGCGGCCCCGCGCCGCGGCCCCCGAAAATCCCAAAGCAAAGGTGTGTGCCATGAAGATCATCATTGCCGGCGACGGCAAGGTGGGCCTTGCCCTGACGCGGCAGCTGCTGCACGAGGGGCACGAGGTGACCATTGTCGATTCCAACCCTGTGGTGCTGCAGACGAACATGTACCAGTATGACGTGCTGGCGGTGCAGGGAAACGCCGCCACCATGGAGGCGCTGCGGCAGGCGCGGGTGGAGCAGGCGGACCTGCTCATCGCCGCCACCAGCGCCGACGAGATCAATCTGCTGTGCTGTGTGACTGCCAAGAAAATGAACAGCCGGCTGCACACCATCGCCCGGGTGCGCAACCCGGACTACACCGAACAGCTCTTCGTCATGCGGGAGGAACTGGGCCTCTCCATGACCATCAACCCGGAACTGTCGGCTGCGCGGGAGATCTTTCATCTGCTGCAGTTCCCCAGCTTCCTTCACCGGGACAGCTTCGCCAAGGGCCGGGTGGAGATCGTGGGCCTGCGGGTGGACGAGCACAGCCGGCTGGACGGCGTGCCCCTGCACCAGCTGTACAAGATCGCCCAGGTGAAGGTGCTGGTGTGCGCGGTGCTGCGCAGCGGCCGGGCGTTCATACCCGACGGCAGCTTCCAGCTGAAGAAGGGCGACCGCATCTTCGTCACCGCCCGGGCGGTGAACCTGGCCCAGCTGATCAAGAATCTGGGCATTGCGGAGCAGAAGATCCGCCGGGTGCTGCTGGTGGGCGGCGGCCACATCAGCTTTTATCTGGCCCAGCGCCTGCTGGACGCGGGCCTGAGCGTGAAGATCATTGAGCAGAACCCCGCCCGGGCCCGCTTTCTGGCGGAGAACCTGCCCCGGGCCTCGGTGGTGCTGGGGGACGGCTCCTCCCGCAGCCTGCTGGAAAGCGAGGGCCTGGCACAGGCCAACGCCCTGGTGAGCCTCACCGGCATGGACGAGGAGAACATCGTGCTGAGCATGTTCGCCCGCAGCCAGGGGGTGCCCAAGGTGGTGACCAAGGTCAACCGCCTGGAGTATGGACACATGTTCGAGGAGCTGGACATCGGCAGCATCGTGAGCCCCAAGGAACTGACCAGCGCCCTGATCGCCCGCTATGTGCGCAGCATGCAGAACAAGACCGGCAAGATCCTGACCCTGCACCCCATCGCCGAGGGCAACGCGGCGGCCATGGAGTTCCGGGTGGACGAGAGCGTGCTCTACCGGTGTGTGGCCCTGAAGGACGTGCCCCTGCGCCGGGGGGTGCTGATCTCCTGCATCACCCATAGCGGCACCACCATCATTCCGGACGGCACCTCCCACTTTGACGTGGGCGACACGGTGGTGGCGGTGAGCACGCTGGACGCCCCCGTGCAGCAGATGAACGACCTGTTCGTGTGATCCGCAGGCCGCGGTTTTGTTTGGAGGAGGAAATGCACAGTTGAACTTTCGTGCGATCAACCACACCATCGGGCTCATCATCCTGCTGGAGATGGCATTCATGCTGCCCAGCCTGGCCTGGTGCTGGGTGGACCGGGATCCTGCCAGCGCCCGGGCCTTTGGCGCGGCCTTTGTGGTGATGGGCCTGTGCGCCCTGCTGTTCCTGCTGGTTGGCCGCCGCGCCCGGGGCAACTTTTTCGCCCGGGAGGGCTTTGTGACGGTGGCGGTCAGCTGGATCGTGCTGTCGCTGCTGGGCTGTCTGCCCTTCTACTTCAGCGGCGAGATCCCCCATTACGTCGACGCGCTGTTTGAGGTGGTGAGCGGCTTCACCACCACCGGCGCCTCCATCCTGGCGGACCCGGCCGAGATGAGCCGGGGCCTGTTGTTCTGGCGCAGCACAACGCACTGGCTGGGCGGCATGGGCATCCTGGTGTTCATGCTGGCCATCCTGCCCGCCCGCCAGGGCGGCACGCTGCACCTGATGCAGGCGGAGAGCCCGGGGCCCACTGTGAGCAAGTTCACCCCCCGCCTGCGGGAGACCAGCACCATCCTCTATGCCATCTACCTGGCGCTGACGGTGGTCTGCATCCTGCTGCTGCTGGCGGGAGGGATGCCCCTGTTCGACAGCCTGTGCACCGCCTTCGGCACCGCCGGCACCGGCGGCTTCGGCATCAAAGCGGACAGCATGGCCAGCTACTCCCCCTATCTGCAGTGGGTGGTCACGGTGTTCATGGCCCTGTTCGGGGTGAACTTCTCGGTGTACTACCTGCTGCTGATGCGCAAGGTGGGCCTGGCCGTGCGGGACGAGGAGGTGCGGCTGTATTTCCTCATCCTGCTGGCGTCCGGCGCGCTGATCGCCTGGGACATCCGGGACCTGACCCCCGATGTCTCCGACCGCATCCGCCACGCCTACTTCCAGGTGAGCAGCATCATGACCACCACCGGCTTTTCCACGGTGGACTTTGACGCCTGGCCCGCCTTTTCCAAGTCCATCCTGCTGTGCCTGATGGCGGTGGGCGCCTGCGCCGGGTCCACCGGCGGCGGCCTCAAGGTCATTCGCCTGAGCATCATGGTGAAGAGCCTGCGCCGCGCCGTGCGCCGCACCCTGCGCCCCAACAGCGTGCAGCTGGTGCGGGTGAACGGCAAGGTGCTGGGGGACGACGTGCTCCACAACGTGAGCGCCTACCTGGTGGCCTATGTGCTGATCGCCTTCGGCAGCTTCATGATCGTCTCGCTGGACGAGTTTTCACTGGAGAGCAACCTCTCCGCCGTGTTCGCCTGCTTCAACAACATCGGCCCCGGCTTCGGCGCCGTCGGCCCGCTGGCCAACTACGACTGCTTCAGCGATCTTTCCAAACTGGTGCTCACACTGGATATGCTGCTGGGCCGGCTGGAGATCTTCCCGCTGCTGGCGCTGGCCAGCCGCCACAGCTGGAGCCGCCGGCTGTGACACACCCCGGGGCCGCCTTTGCGGCCCCGTTTTTTTTGCTTGTGCGCGATTTTGGGGCGGATGCATGCCCTTTCTGCCGGGCCTCCCCCCTGACCACGGGTGCCTTTGGGGCGGCTGCGCGCCCCCTGCCCCGGGCGGAACGCCCCGGCCGCCCGCTTGTCCGCCCCCGAAAGGAAGCCTTCCGCCCGGCGCCGCACACGAAAAAATCCCCCTGCCAACGGCAGGGGGTTTTTTACGCACAGGATATTTTTCAAAAAATATTCCAGATCGGAACTCAGGGGACGGCGCAACTCATCCCTCTTCCCGGCGCCTGCGGCGGCGGAACAGGCCCCGAAAGCCGTCCTCCTCCTTGGCGCCCAGGGCGCGGGTGAGGATGCCCAGCAGCCCCGCTGCCAGCGCCGCGCCGCCAAAGACGGTGAGCACCTGGTCCCAGCGGCCGCCGAGGGCGTCCAGCAGCGCGGTGAGTCGGTCAAGGTCCATAGGGATCTCCTCTCCTTGGGGCTTCAGCGGGGGGTGGCGACGCTCTGGCGCACCTGGGCCCGCTTGAGTTTGGCGGCGGCCAGTTCCCGGTCCCGGGGGGACAGATCGCCCTGTTCCAGCTGCCGCCGGGCGTCCGCCTCGGAGGCCCGGGCGCGCTCCGGGTCGATGTCCTCGGCCCACTCAAAGGTGTTGGCCATCAGCCGCACATGGCCGCCGGCCACCGCCAGCATGCCGCCGATGCAGGCCGCGCGGCGCACGGCGCCTCCTTCCAGGGTGACCCGGGCCTCGCCCATGCCCACCGCGGTGAGGTAGTCGCAGTGGCGGGCCAGGATGGCCACGTCCCCCACGATGGTGCGGCAGAAGAGCTTTTCGGCCATGCCGTCAAAGGCCTGGCCGCCGGGGGTGACGATCTGCAACGGAAAGCTGCTCATGCGGTCTCACCTTTCTTTGCTGCCGCGACCACCTCGTCGATGGTGCCCTTGAACAGGAACGCCGATTCGGGCAGGTCGTCGTGTTTGCCCTCCAGGATCTCCTTGAAGCCCCGGATGGTCTCCTTCAGGGGCACATACCGCCCCTCCATGCCGGTGAACTGCTCGGCCACGGTGAAGGGCTGGCTGAGGAAGCGCTGGATCTTGCGGGCGCGGTTGACGGTGATCTTGTCCTCTTCGCTCAGCTCGTCCATGCCCATGATGGCGATGATGTCCTGCAGTTCCTTGTAGCGCTGCAGCACCTGCTGCACGCCGCGGGCCACCTCATAGTGCTCCTCGCCCACCACGTCGGGGGAGAGGATGCGGCTGGTGGAGTCCAGCGGGTCCACCGCCGGGTAGATGCCCAGGCTGGAGATGGCGCGGGACAGAACGGTGGTGGCGTCCAGGTGGGCGAAGGTGGTGGCGGGGGCGGGGTCGGTCAGGTCGTCCGCCGGCACATACACCGCCTGCACGCTGGTGATGGAGCCCTCCTTGGTGGAGGTGATGCGCTCCTGCAGCGCGCCCATCTCGGTGGCCAGGGTGGGCTGGTAGCCCACGGCGCTGGGCATACGGCCCAGCAGCGCCGACACCTCGCTGCCCGCCTGGGTGAAGCGGAAGATGTTGTCGATGAAGAGCAGCACGTCCTGGTGCTCCTTGTCGCGGAAGTACTCGGCCATGGTCAGGCCGGACAGGCCCACCCGCATACGGGCTCCCGGCGGCTCGTTCATCTGGCCGTAGACCAGGGCGGTCTTGTTGATGACCCCCGACTCCTTCATCTCGTTGTACAGGTCGTTGCCCTCGCGGGTGCGCTCGCCCACGCCGGTGAACACCGACAGGCCGCCGTGCTGCTTGGCAACGTTGTTGATCAGCTCCATGATGAGCACCGTTTTGCCCACGCCGGCGCCGCCGAACAGGCCGATCTTGCCGCCCTTGGCGTAGGGGCAGATCAGGTCCACCACCTTGATGCCGGTCTCCAGGATCTCAGTGGTGATCTGCTGTTCCTCGTAGCTGGGGGGATCGCGGTGGATGGGCCAGCGCTCCGCGGTCTCGGGGGCGGGCATATCGTCCACCGGCTCGCCCAGCAGGTTGAAGATGCGGCCCAGGCACTCCCGGCCCACCGGCACGCTGATGGGGCCGCCGGTGTCCACCGCCTTGGCGCCGCGCACCAGGCCGTCGGTGCTGCTCATGGCGATGCAGCGCACCACATTGTCGCCAACGTGCTGCGAGACCTCCACGATCAGGCTCTTGTCACCGTTTTCCACCCGGATGG
This sequence comes from Candidatus Allofournierella merdavium, assembly GCF_944382735.1. Classification (NCBI taxonomy): domain Bacteria; kingdom Bacillati; phylum Bacillota; class Clostridia; order Eubacteriales; family Oscillospiraceae; genus Allofournierella; species Candidatus Allofournierella merdavium. Next base: position 207,932 of record NZ_CALWND010000005.1, read on the forward strand.
CGTTCAGCAAAGCCGGCAGCTGACCGTCGGGGAATTTGATATCCAGCACCGGGCCGATGACCTGCACCACGGTGCCCTCGTATTGATTCGGCATGGACATTTCTCCTTTTTGCGGCGGCGGAGGGGGCTGTTCAGCCCTCGGCGCCCGCCACGATCTCGGTGATTTCCTGGGTGATGGCCGCCTGCCGGGCCCGGTTGTAATGCAGGCTCAGGGTCTCGATCATCTCGCCGGCGTTCTTGCTGGCGGCGTCCATGGCGGTGCGGCGGGCGCCCAACTCGCTGGCCACCGACTCGCACAGGCCACCCCAGATAAGGCCCGCCAGGTACTCCGGCACGATGGCGTTGTACACCGTTTCGCTGTCCGGCTCGTAGAGGGTGGTCTGACGGGGGCCGCTGCCCTTTTCCGCCGGCTCATAGTTCAGCGGCAGCAGCTTCAGGGTGGCCGGCTGCTGGCTGAGCATGGACACGAAGTTGGTGTAGGCCAGCACGATCTCGTCGAACTCGCCCTTCACGAAGCCCTCCGCCAGGGTGCGGGCGATGTCGTAGCAGCCGCTCATCTCCAGGTCGGCGGCCACGGCGTACCGCTCGGTGACGATGGCCACGCCCCGGCGGCGGTAGTGCTCCAGCGCCTTTTTGCCGATGGGCAGCACACACCAGTTTTTGCCCTCGGTGGCGCTGTCCACCGTCTTGAAGATGTTGCTGTTGTAGCCGCCGGCCAGGCCCCGGTCGCCGGCGATGACCACATAGCAGCTGGTCTTCACCGGCCGCCGGGCCATGTAGGGCGAGCGGAACTCGTCGTTGGAATAGGCGATGTCGTCCAGCGCCGCGTGGAGCACGTCAAAGTAGGGGCGGCTGTTCTCCACCCGCTCCTTGGCCCGGCGCAGCTTGGAGGAGGCCACCAGCTCCATGGCCTTGGTGATCTGCATGGTGCCTTCCACGCTCTTGATGCGCAGCTTGATGTCCTTCATGGACGCACCTGCCATACGCTCTGCCTCCTTACTTCGCCCGGGTGTTCAAAAACTGCCGGGTGTACTCGTCCAGCGCCGCCTTCAGCGCGGCCTCGGTGTCCGCCTCCAGCTTGCCGGTGTCCCGGATGGCGGTGAGCACCGTCTCGCCGTGGCTGTCCATATACTCGTACAGCCCCTGCTCGTACTCCTTCACGTCCTCCACGGCCACGTCCTTCAGGTACTCCTTGGTGACGGCGTAGAAGATGCACACCTGCTTTTCCACCGGAACGGGGGAATTGCGGTCCTGCTTGAGCACGGCCACGATGCGCTCACCCTGGGCCAGACGGGCCTTGGTGTCGGCGTCCAGGTCGGAGCCGAACTGGGCGAAGCTCTGCAACTCGCGGTACTGGCTGTACAGCAGCTTGAGGCTGCCGGCCACCTTTTTCATCGCCTTGATCTGGGCGTTGCCGCCCACGCGGGACACCGAGATGCCCGGGTTCACCGCCGGCATGACGCCGCTGTGGAACAGCTCGCTCTCCAGGAAGATCTGGCCGTCGGTGATGGAGATGACGTTGGTGGGGATGTAGGCGGACACGTCGCCCGCCTGGGTCTCGATGATGGGCAGGGCGGTGAGGCTGCCGCCGCCGTACTCGGGGGCGATGCGGGCCGCGCGCTCCAACAGGCGGCTGTGCAGATAGAACACGTCGCCGGGGTATGCCTCGCGTCCCGGCGGGCGGCGGATCAAAAGGCTCAGCGCGCGGTAGGCCACCGCGTGCTTGGACAGATCGTCGTAGATCACCAGCACGTCCTTGCCCTGTGCCATAAAGTATTCGCCCATGGCGCAGCCGGCGTAGGGGGCGATGTACTGCAGCGGCGACAGCTCGCTGGCGGTGGCGGACACCACGATGGTGTAGTCCATGGCGCCGTTCTCCGCCAGGGTGTTCACCAGCTGGGCCACGGTGCTCTGCTTCTGGCCGATGGCCACATAGATGCAGATGACGCCGGTGCCCTTCTGGTTGATGATGGTGTCGGTGGCGATCACCGTTTTACCGGTCTGGCGGTCGCCGATGATGAGCTCGCGCTGGCCCCGGCCGATAGGGATCATCGAGTCGATGGCCTTGATGCCGGTCTGCAGCGGCACCGACACGCCCTGGCGCTGGATGATGCCGGGCGCGGGGGACTCAATGGGCCGGTACTCGGCGGTGTCGATGGGGCCCTTGCCGTCGATGGGCTGGCCCAGGGCGTTCACCACCCGGCCGATCATGGCCTCGCCCACCGGCACGCTCACCACGCGGCCGGTGCGCTTGACCACACTGCCCTCCTTGATGCCCCCCTCGTCGCCCAGCAGCACGATGGAGACGCTGTTCTCTTCCAGGTTCTGAGCCATGCCGTAAGCGCCGTTGTCAAACTCCACCAGTTCGCCGCTCATGCATTTCTCAAGACCCACCGCCCGGGCGATGCCGTCGCCCACCAGGATCACGCTGCCGGTCTCGCTCTGCTCGATGACGTTCTGGTAGTGCTTGATCTGCGCCTTGATGATCCGGGTGATCTCTTCGGGTTTCAATTGCATTCTTTCACCTTCTCGTTACAAAGTGGCGGCCAGCAGGCGCCGCATCTCGTCCAGCCGGTTCTTCACCGTGCCGTCCAGCTGGGTGCCCTCCACCTCCAGCCGCACGCCGCCCAGGCAGCCGGGCTCCACCCGGGTGGTCAGGGCGATGGTCTTGCCGGTGATCGACTCCAGCTTTTTCTTCAGCGCGTCGGCCTGGCCGGCGCTCATGGGCACCGCGGTCACCGCCGTGGCCTCCAGGATGCCGTGGGCCTGGTTGTACCGGGCACGGTATTCCTTGCGGCAGTCGGGCAGGCTGCGGATCTCACCCTTCTCGCATAGCAGCTTGAGGAAATTCAGCAGGTAGGGCTCGGCCTGCCCGCCGAAGGCCTCGTCCAGCGCGGCGCAGCGCTCGGCCTTGGGCACGCTGGGCATCGCCAGCAGTTTTACATACGCGGGATTTTCGGCCAGCAGCCGGCACACCTGGTCCAGCTGCTCCAGGATCGTCTGTTCCAGGCCTTCCTCGACGGCCAGCTCGTAGAGCGCGCCGCCGTACTCGGCGCCCGCGGCGGTCATGAGGCGTCACCCACCTTCTCGATGAACTCGTCGATCAGGGCCTTGTGGTCGGCCTCGCTGATCTCCCGCTCCACCACCTTGCTGGCGATGGCCATGGCCATGCCGCCGATCTCGTCCTTGGCGTCGTTCAAAGCCTTCTTGCGGGCCTGCTCGATCTCCGCCTCGGCCTTCTGCTTCATCTGGGCGGCCTGCTGGCGGGCGGCCTCCAGCGTCTGCTCGCTGCGGGCCGCGGCGGTCTTGCCCGCCTGCTCCAGCAGATCGGCGGCCTCCTGCCGCGCGGCGGCCAGGTGCGCCTCGTAGTCGGCCTTTTCCGCCTCGGCGGTGTCCTTGGCCTTCTTGGCGTCCGCCAGCATGGCGTCCGCCCGGGCCTGGCGCTCGTTCAGCACCTTCTGCACCCGGTCGAACAGCAGTTTCTTGACGATCAGCGTGAGGATCAGCAGATTGCCCAGCATCATGATCATGTGCCAGGGCGTGATGGTGACCAGATCTTTAAATTGTTCCAATGGTCATTCCCCTTTCCCCCGATCCGGGCCGGGCCATCAGCCCAGCATAGCGGTGAACATGCCCGGCGCCACGAACAGCAGCAGCAGGCCGGTGACGAAGCCATAGATACCGGTGGTCTCGGCAATGGCGCAGCCCAGCAGCATGGTGCTGGTGACGTCGCCCTTGCACTCGGGCTGGCGGCCGATGGCCGAGCAGGCCTGGCCCACGGCGTAACCTTCGCCGATACCGGGGCCGATACCTGCGATCAGAGCGAGACCCGCGCCGATGGCGCAGCCGGCCAGAACGATTGCTTTCTCCAACATAGATAGTTCCTCCTAAAATGAAGTACTTGTTTGTATGCCGCCCCGGAGGGGCGTTTTTCCTCGCGGCCGGCGGCCGCGTCGGGCCAGAAGGTCAGCCGTCGCTCTCGGCGGCGTTGGCGATGTACAGCATGGTGAGCATGCAGAAGATAAACGCCTGCATCAGGCTGCTGAACAGGTCGAAGTAGATGGACAGGATGGCCGGGATGCCCAGCTGGAACAGCGGGATGAGGCTGAGCACCTCGCCCAGCGCCCCGGGCAGCAGGCCCAGCACCGCGTTGCTGGCCACCGCCAGCGCCGCGTACACCAGCGTGCTGATGACCCCGCCGGACATGATGTTGCCGAAGTGACGGAAGGCCATGGAGATGGGGGTGGCCAGCTCGCTGATGATGTTGAAGGGGGTGAACACCGGGATGGGTGTGGTGAACCCCAGAAGATACCCGCCGATGCCGTTGGTCTTTATCTTGGTGGCGGTGATCATCACGAACACCAGCAGCGCCCAGGACAGCTCGGTGGAAAGATCGCTGGTGGCCGGATACAGCCCGATCAGGCTGGAGAGGCTGCACAGCGCCGAATAGCTGAACAGCGCCCCGATGAAGGGCACGAAGTGGGCGTATTTCTGGCCCATGTTGCCGATGACAAAGTTCTTGCAGGTGGTGACGATCAGTTCCGCCACCGCCTGTTTTTTGCTGATCTTGTCCACCGTGAGGCCCCGCCCCAGCCACCAGCAGAGCAGCGCGATGGCCGCCAGGATGATCCAGGCGTCCAGCAGGCTCTCGGTGAGCTGGAACTTGCCCAGCAGCGGCACCGACCAGGAGGATTCCCACAGGATCTTGGGGCCGGTGATCTCAACGTTCATGGTCGCTTTGTTCCCCCTTTTGCTCGTCTTTTTTGTACATGCCCGTCAGCTGCATCACCGCGATGGTGACGCGGGGCATAAGCAGCGGCACCGCCGCCGCCACCCAGTGCAGGAAGGGCAGGCTCACCGCCAAAATCAGCCACAGCGCCATCAGCAGCATCCGCATGCTGTAGGAAAACTGCATCATCTTCTGGCCCCGCTCGGCGTTCGCCTCGCCGGTGATCTTCTGCACCGTCAGGCCCAGCAGCAGAAAATTCGCCACCGCCACCGCGCCGCCCAAAACGCCCCCCAGGGCCACGGTGTAGTCGAACCGGCCCAGCGCGGCGAACACGGCGAACATCACCGCCACGCCCGCGGCGGTGCCCAGGGCGATGTGGGCGGTCTCTTTTTTTACAGCCGGCTGTAATTTCATCCGGATGTTCCTCTCTTTCAGACGTGGTCGTTGAAGGCGGCGGGGCCCTTTTTGCCGGGCCGGCTTTTCCGCTGCACATAGCGGTAAAACCCCCAGAAGGACGCACCCGCCGCGCCCAGGCCCAGGCCCAGCGCCGGCAGCATCACCCAGGCGGGAAAGCCCTTGGCGTCGATGAGCCACCAGGCCCCCCAGGCGCATAAAAACGGCGGCGTGACCAGCGAAAACCCCAGCTGTGTGAGCCACGCCAGTTCCCGCAGCGCGGTCATCCACGGTTTCACCGGCACGCCCCCTTTTTCGAGATGAATCGTACGCCAACGCATCGTGTTTAAATATTATAACAAAAACAGCAGGACAAAACAATACAAAAACAGCAGGACAAAACAATTGATTTTGCATTTCCTGCGCAATTTTTTTACAGATCCGCCGGGATGGCAGAGCGCGGGCGAACGCTTGCCGCCCTGCCGCCTTTGTGTTAAAATAAGACCAACAATTGCAAAGGCGGTGGCGGTATGCTGCTTTCCATCGTGGTGCCCTGCTACAACGAGCAGGAGGCGCTGCCCTTCTTTTACAAGGAGATCTGCCGCGTGGCCGGTGAAATGAAGGCCAGCCACGGGGCGGATTTTGAGTTTATCTTCGTGGACGACGGCTCGAAGGACGACACCCTTTCCATCGCCCGCGGGCTGCGCCGGCAGGACAAGCGGGTGCGCTACATCAGCTTTTCCCGCAACTTCGGCAAGGAGGCGGGCATTCTGGCGGGCCTTGAGGCGGCCAGGGGCGACTATGTGGCCATGATGGACGCGGACCTGCAGGACCCGCCGGCCCTGCTGCCGGAGATGCTGGACGCGCTGCTGAAAGAGGATTACGACTGCGCCGCTACCCGCCGCACCACCCGCAAGGGCGAACCGCCCATCCGCAGCTTTTTTGCCCGGATGTTCTATAAGATCATCAACCGGATGAGCGACGCGGACATCGTGGACGGCGCGCGGGACTACCGGCTGATGCGCCGGCGGATGGTGGACGCCATCCTGGCGCTGCCGGAATACAACCGCTTTTCCAAGGGCATCTTCGGCTGGGTGGGCTTCAGGACCAAGTGGCTGGAGTATGTGAACGTGGAGCGGGTGGCCGGCGAGACCAAGTGGAGCTTCTGGAAGCTGTTCCGCTACTCGCTGGAGGGCATCGTGGCCTTCTCCACCGCGCCGCTGGCGCTGGCCAGCCTGATGGGCATCGCCTTCTGCGCGCTGGCCTTTGTGATGATCCTGTTCATCATCGCCCGCACCCTGCTCTTCGGCGACCCCACCAGCGGCTGGCCCAGCCTTGTGTGCATCATCTTTCTGTGCAGCGGCGTGCAGCTGTTCTGCATGGGGGTGCTGGGGCAGTATCTGGCCAAGACCTACATGGAGGTCAAGCGCCGCCCGGTGTACATCGTGCGGGAGACAGAGGCGGACGCCGAGGCGTGAGTCCGGCCGGCGAATACAATAAAACGCGAAAAAGGCACGGGACGCGTCCCGTGCCTTTTCTTATTTTGCGATGTAATACTCGCTGCCCATCACATAGGGATTGTCGGCGCTGTAGGCCACATGGCCGGCCAGGCAGTCCACCCAGGCCTTGTAGCCCGCGGCCACCATGTGCAGGCCGTCGGAGGAGTACTCCGCCAGCAGGTCGCCGTTGTCGTCCGCCAACGCGGAGTAGACGTCCACGAAGTAAACGCCCTTTTCCAGAGCCATGTTCGCCAGCTTCTCGTTCACCCGCTGGATGCGCGCCTTGTAGATGCCGGTGCTGGCGTAGTCCGCCGCCACGGGGGTCATGGTCTGGACGTAGATGTCCGCGTCGGGGGCCGCCTGGCGCACCAAGTCGATCATCTGGCCGTAGTAGGCGATGAAGCTGTTCTCGGTGGCCTCGTCGTCCCGGGCGGCCAGAGCGTTGGCGCCGAACATGAGATAGATGCTCTTGGGGGCGGTCTGGGCGATCACGTCCAGCGGCACCGACTGCTCGCTGGTGTTGAAGTCGGTCATCACCACGCGGTTCACCACGTCGCCGGGGGTGGCGCCCCGGTAGCCCCGCACGGTGGCCACATCCTTCACCGGGTTCTCGTAGAGGCCCAGGCCCTCGGTGACGCTGTCGCCCAGGAAGAGGGCGGTGGAGAAATAGCTGTTGTCCACCCGGCCGCAGGCGGGCAGGCAGATCTTGTCGTAGGTGAGGCCGGTGTAGCTCCAGCCCTCGGCCTGCTGCACCGGGCCCATGCTGGCGAACTGCACCCCGCCGCCCGTGTCGGTGACCGGGTTCTCCATGGGCAGCGGCGCCAGCACGCTGCCGGCCAGGCCCGTGGTGCCCAGGTCCAGGGTGCTGTTCGGGTCGACCGTGCTGCCCCCGCCGCGGATCGTCTCGATGGCCCAGGTGATTACCCAGGCCAGGCCCAGCAGCACCGCCGCCGCCAGCACCAGCCGCAGCGCGCGCTGCGCCGAGCGCCGCCGCCGGCGGGAGAGGGTCTCTTTTCGAAATTCACGGTAGCTGGCCATGCCGGCCTCCTTTTTGCGCTGGTCGATCAGACGGTGTGGGTGGCCAGGTACTCGGCCAGGATGGGATAGGCGTTCTGGTTCAGGTGCACCTTGTCCTGAGCGGCCAGATCCTCCCGCAGGTCGCCGTTGGCATCCTGCAGCGCCTCGTAGATGTTCACGAAATGGCAGCCCTTTTCCCGGGCCAGCAGCGCCAGCTGGGTATTTACCCGCTGGATGCGCTCCTTATACAGGCCCGGCTGGCTGGCCCCCGGCCGCACCGGCGTGACCGACTGGACGTAGATGTCCACCCCGTCCCCCAGGTCGGCCTTGAACATATCCAGCATCTGACTGTAATAGTTCAGGAAGGACTGCTCGGTGGCCTCGCCGTCCCGCACCAGGGCGTTGGTGCCCAGCAGGATATACAGCCGCAGGGGGTTGGAGTTGATGACGGTCTCGTAGATGTTTTCCTCGCCCCGGCCGGATTGCGGGCCCGGGTTGGCGGTCTGCTTGTTGACCACGGCGCTGGGGCCGATGCTCTTGTAGGCGCAGATGAAGGCGTGGGCCTTCATGGGGGATTCATAGACGTTCCAGCCCTGGCTGACGCTGTCGCCCAGGATGGCCGCCCGGTCAAAAAAGCTGTAGTCCACCGCGGCGGAGGCCCCCACCGCCAGCATCCGGTAGTCCGCGCCGGTGACCTCGGTGCTCAGGGTCTGCTGCACCGGGGTGGAGGTGTTCCAGGCCGCCCCGGGGGCGTCGGTCCCATCGGAGGCGCCGGTGCTCTGAGGCGCGGAGGCCGGCTCGCCGTCCGCGGCATCGGAGCCCGCTTCGCCGGACGGCGCGGAAGAGGATGCGCCGGACGACGCCGTCAGCGCGTCCGCGCCGGGCATCCAGCCCGCGCCGGTGAGCACAGTGTACAGCGCGAAGAACGCCACCCCGCACACGGAGGCGGCCGCCGCGATCAGCAGCGACAGGCGCAGGATGAATTTTCGCCTGCGGCGGCGCTTCACCTGTTCGCGGAATTCCCGGTAGGTTGCCATCTTCCTCTCCCTCTTCGTACAAAACAGTATACATTCAGTATTATACCCCAGCGGCAGGCCCGGCGCAAGCAAGGCCACAGAAAATTCACACTCGGGGGTCAGTATCAGTATTTTCCGCCGGGGGGCAGAATATGCTTTTCGTCCCCGCCCATATTCTATATACGAAGCAGCGGCGGAGGGTTATTTCACCTTCGCGGGGGCAGCCTCACTGCCGCCCCTCTTTTTCGCGCCGGCCAGGTTGTAGAACAGCAGCCCCGCCAGCACCACCGCGATGCCCAGAATGCTCATGGGGCCCACCCGTTCGCCCCAGAACAGGGCGACCCACACCGGGTTCAGCACCGGCTCGGTCATGCACACCAGGTTCGCCGCCACCGGCTCGGTGGTGGCCAGGCCCCGGGCCATCAGGATGTAGGCGGCGCTCACCTGCACCGCGCCCATCAGCGCGATGGCGCCCCAGCTGCCGGCGCTCATGGCCGGCTCCCGCAGCAGCCAGGGCAGCCCCACGGCAAACCCCAGCACCTGACTCCAGAAATAGCTGGAGAAACTGTCCGCCCCGGGGAACATGTTCACCATGAACACCACCGCGTAGCAGCTGGCGGCGGCCACCGCCAGCAGGTTGCCCGCCATACCCCCCGTTTCGAGACTGCCGGCAAAGCAGCAGGCCATGCCGGCGAACACCACCACACAGGCGGCCAGGTCCAGCCGGCGGGGCTTCTGTTTGAAGAACACCCAGAGATAGAGCAGGATGAACACCGGGCTGGTGTACTGCAGCACCACCGCGTTGGCGGCGGTGGTGAGCCGGGTGGCCAGGGTGTAGGCCACGTTGCAGGCGGCGACGCACGCCGCGCACCCCAGCACCGTGCGGTTTGCCCGCACCGGCATGCCCATCGCTTTCATATAACCGAAGGTCACCAGCGCCGCGAAGAGGTTCCGCCCGCTGTTCACCGCCATGGCGTTCCAGGGGATCGCCTTGATCATCAGCCCGCCGAAACTCATCAGCACCGCCGCGGCCAGCACCAAAAACACGCCGTTTTTTCGCCCTTTCATGTCCTGTTTCCTCCCCTGTCGGCCCGCATCGCCCCGCCTCGCAGAGCCCGGGCCGCAATGCCCTATCATTGTACCGCAGGCGGGGCGTTTTGTCACGGGATTTTGCCCGTTTTCGCTTGACGGAGTTTCCCCGCACTATTACAATGAGGAAAGAGATGTAGTTTTAAATACCAGATGGGTCGCGCCGCGGCCCTCTCATACAAAGGAGATATGCATTATGTCCTGGATGATCGTCAGCGACTCCTCCTGCGAACTGCGCCGCCTGGAAAACCCCGCCCCGGGCCTCACCTTCGCCACCGTGCCCCTGAAGATCCGGGTGGGCGAGCGGGAATTTGTGGACAATTCCGCCCTGGATGTAGGCACCATGATGAACGCCATGCACAACTACAACGGCGCCTCCACCACCGCCTGCCCCAGCCCCGAGGAGTGGGCGGAGAAGTTTTTGCAGGCGGATGAGATCCTTGCCATCACCATCAGCAGCAACCTGTCCGGCAGCTACAACAGCGCCATGGTGGCCCGCGATATGGTGCTGGAAAGCCACCCGGAGAAGAAGATCTATGTGCTGGACAGCCTGTCCACCGGCGGCGAGATGGCCCTGGCCATCTGGAAGGCAAACGAGCTGGTGGCCGCCGGCCTGCCCTTTGAAGAGCTGGTGCGCCAGTGGGAGATCTGGTTTGCCCAAAAGCAGATCCTCTTCGCCCTGGCCAGCTTTGACAACCTGGTGAAGAACGGCCGGCTCAGCCGCCTGGCGGGCTTTGTGGCCGGCGTGATGAACATGCGGGCGGTGGGCCGTGGCAGCGAGGAGGGCAAGCTGGAGATGCTGCACAAGACCCGGGGCGAGACCCGGATGCTGGCCCTGCTGCTGGAGGAGATGGACCACCGGGGCTACAACGGGCTGGAGCCGGCGGTGATCAGCCACTGCCAGAACGAGAAGGCCGCCCTGCTGCTGAAGAACGGCATCGAGAACAAATGGCCCGGCGCCAAGGTGGTGGTGCTGCCCTGCAGCGGCCTGACCAGCTTCTACGCCGAGACCGGCGGCATCATCGTGGGGTACTGACCGTGGAGCGGAACGCCGCGGGCAATGCCGCGCTGCTGGGCGGGGCGGCGGCGCTCACCGCCGCCGGGCTGGGGCTGGCTTTCTACGCCTCCCGGCTGGAGCCCCGAAGCCTCACCGTCACCCGCCCTCCGCTGGACAAGCGGCCGCCGCTGCGGGTGGTGTTCTTCAGCGACCTGCATCTCGGCCGCCGCACCCCGCCGGCGCGGCTGGCGGAGGTGGTGCGGCGCATCAACGCCCTGAAGCCGGACCTGGTGCTCTTTGGCGGGGATTTTTTCGCCAAATTCCTGCGGGACGCCTGGGCCCTGCCCTTTCCGGAACTGGCGCGGCAGCTGGGGCGCATCCGCGCGCCGAAGGGCAAGTACGCGGTGCTGGGCAACCACGACGTGCGGGACGGCGCGCGCCCCTTCTTTGAGCAGCTGTTCCGGGCCGGGGGATTCACCGTGCTGTGGGACGGCATCGCCCGCCCCGCGCCGGGGGTGACGGTGTGCGGCCTTTCGCCCTACTCCTCCGGCCGGGCGCTGCGGGCCATGCCCGCCGACGGCTGGCGCATCTGCCTGTGCCACATGCCGGATAAGGCCCGCTATCTGCCGCTGAAAAAGGTGGATCTGATGCTCAGCGGCCACAGCCACGCCGGCCAGGTGAAACTGCCCGCCCTCACCCGGCTGATCCTGCCGCCGGGGGGCAAGTTCTACCCCTACGGCCTCTACCGGCCCCAGGGGCCGGGGGCGGCCCAGCTGTACGTCAGCCGGGGCATCGGCATGAGCGGGGTGCCCTTTCGCTTTCTCGCGCCGCCGGAATTGGTGGTGCTGGGCTGATTTTTGCCGCAGACGCAAATTTTACGCCGGGGCCTCGGGGCCCCGGCTTTTTTGCGCCCTGCCAAAAATGTTCCTCAAAAAATGAACCGCCGCCCCTTTGGCGACGATTACAGGGCGAAACGGACGTCTGGATCACACACAAGGGAGGTGGGCCGGGTGCAGGCAATCCAGGTGGAGCAGCTGCTGGGCTGCTACGGAACAGAGATCTACCGCTACTGCCGGCGGCTGACCGGCTTCGGGCCGGACGGGGAGGACCTTTATCAGCAGACCTTTCTGCGGATGCTGGAACTGGACCTCACCGCCGATGAAAGCCGCAGCCCCCGGGCGCTGCTTTACAGCGTGGCCACCGGGCTGTGGCACAACGAGGCCCGCAAGCGCCGCCGCCGGGCGGCCATCGCCCGGCCGGTGGAACTGGACGGGGAGGCCCCGCCGCCCCTGGCCGGCGGCGAGGAGCCGGAGGCGGCGGCCCTGGCAGAGGCGGAACGCGCGGCCCTGGCGGCGGCGGTGGAGCGCCTGCCGGACAAATACCGGGCGGCGGTGCTGCTGGTGTACGGGGCCGAACTGCCGCTGGCGGAGGCGGCCCGCGCCCTGAAACTGCCCCAGGGCACCGTGAAAAGCCGGCTGCACAAGGCGCGGCTTTTGCTAAAAAAAGAGATGGAGGCGAGCGGCTATGGACGACAAGAACTTTGACCGGCGGCTGACCGCCGCCCTGCAAACGGGCGAGGAGCCCGGCGCGGAGCTGAACGCCGTGCTGAAGGCCCGCCTTTATCAGCGGGAGCGGGAACTGCAAAATCGCCCCGCCCGCCGCCTCTCGCTGTGGTGGCTGCCCATGACCGCGAACCTCTTCGTCTGCGGGGTGCCCGCCGTCCTCTTCGCCTTGCCCGTCATGCCGCTGGCCGCCCATCTGGCCGCTTTCGCCCTGGGCTGGCTGGCGGTGGGGGGCGTGGTGATGACCTTCGTGGGCCTCAAATGCTCCGATCTGAAAGAACAACTCACCCTGGAACTGCCCCAAAAGGGCGGAAAGGAGATGCTTTAAATGGCCGTCATGCCTGTGATCCTTGTCGCGGGATCCGTTATCCTGGCCGGCGTGCTGGCGCTGGCGTTCACCGTGCTCAGCTGCTTCTGGCTCTACCGGGACAGCCGCCTCCACGGCCAGCCCCCCGCCCTGTGGGTGCTGCTGGCGGTGTTCGCCAGCCCCATCATCGCCCTGCTGCTCTACTTTATCTTCGGGCGAAAGGCGCCCCTGGAGCCCTGTGAGAACTGCGGCTCCCTTCTCACCCGCTCAGACCGCTACTGCCCCGCCTGCGGGGCGGCCAACGGCCTCTACGGCCAGCCCGCGCCCAAACGCAGGCTGGGCGCCCTGGGCACGGCGGCCATTGTCTGCGGCCTTGCCAGCGTGGTGTGCATGGCGGGGCTGCTGGCGGGCATGTTCGTCTTCGCCTTTTCCGCGGTCGGTACCCCGCTTGAGACCACGACGGGCGAGTTCATCCATTCCTCCCTGCCCATCGAGAGCGCCATGGACGTGAACACCGGCTGGGTGATCATGAGCACGCAGGGCCATCGGAACGGGGTGTGGAGTTTCTCCATGAGCAAGACCAGCGACGGCTACCACAAATCCGGCCGTTTTGACCTGGACGACCCCCACGACCGCATCCTGGCGGCGGACGTGATCTGCGAGGGCGAGACGCTGGAACTGGAGGTCATCCAGGACGGCGAAACGGTGTACACCGAGGCCCTCAGCGGCGCCGACGGCGTGCAGTATTTCTCCCTGGCGGGCCTTGAACCCGGCGAGGTGAAGCTGCGGGTGGTAAACCACGGCGCCACCAACATCAGCGGGCGCATCTGGGTGGAGTGAAAAAAGGAGCGGACAGACCGTCCGCTCCTTTTTATTTCAATTCTTCTGCGTCTTCGCCCAGGCCAGCAGTGTTTCAGGGTCGTTTTCCAGCCGGCCCTCGATCACCTCGTTCAGCGCCGCGCCCAGCAGCCTGCCCAGCCGCGGCCCCGCCTTGCAAACGCCGGCGCGCATCAGGTCGCTGCCGTTCACCGCCAGCTGTTCCAGGCTCACGCAGTCGCCCCGGCGATGGGCCTCCCCCGCCAGCCGCTCGAACCGGTCGGCCTCCTCCAGCCGCCGGATGACGGCGGTGGCGGCATGGGCCCGCAGATCCGCCCGCTTCACGGCCACCATCTCCTCCAGTGTGGGCCAGCCCCAACGGCCCAGCCAGCGCCGCGCGCCGGGAAGGTCCTGAGGCATCGGGGTGTCGTGCCAGCGCACCAGCGGCTCCACCGCCCGCGCCAGCCGTCCCGGCGCCTTCAGGTCGGCGAGGATCTGCCGCGCCAGCGCCGCGCCCCGGGCAGCGTGGCCGGGGGCGTGGCCGACGCCCCGGGCGTCCAGGGCGAAGCAGGCGGGCTTTGCCAGGTCGTGCAGCAGCAGCGCCCAGCGGACGTTCCGCCGCGCCGGCGCCAACCCCACCGCCCGGGCGATGTGCGCCCACAGGTCCCGGTCATGGCGTGGGGTGCGCAGGTCAAAGCCCAGGCAGGGCCCGATGGCCGGGATGACCTGGGCCAGGATATCGCCGCTCTCCGCCAGCACCCGCCCCGCGCCGGCGCCCCGCAGCAGCTTGTCCAGCTCCGCGAACACCCGCTCGGCGCTCACCCGGCAAAGGGTGGGCGCGGCGGCGCGGGCGGCCGCCAGGGTGGCCGGCTCGATGGAAAAATCCAGGCAGGCGGCAAAGCGCAGCGCCCGCAGAATGCGCAGCGCGTCCTCCTCGAAACGGGCGGCGGGCTCCCCCACGCAGCGGATGACCCGCGCCTCCAGATCGGCCCGCCCGCCAAAGGGGTCCACGATGCCCCCCTCGTCCAGGGCCATGGCGTTCACGGTAAAGTCGCGCCGGGCCAGGTCCTCCTCCAGGCTGGCCACGAACCGCACCCCGTCGGGCCGGCGGTGATCGGAGTAGCCGTCTTCCACCCGGAAGGTGGTCACCTCCACCGGGCCGCCGGCGGTGAGCACCGTCACCGTGCCGTGGGCGATGCCGGTGTCCACCGTGCGCCAGCGGCCCGAGAGGCGCTGTTTTACCTGTTCAGGGCGAGCGCTGGTGCACAGGTCCCAGTCGCCGGGGACGCGGCCCAACAGGCTGTCCCGCACGCAGCCGCCCACCGGGCAGGCCGTGAAGCCGCCGGCGCGCAGCGCGTCCAGCAGCTCCTGCACATGGACCGGCACTTCCATCCCGCGCCCCTCCTTTGCAACAGAATTTTCAGCCCAGACGCCCGGTCTTGAACATCCACCAGGCGATGCCGATGGCCATGCCGCCGCTGACCAGGATGAGGAAGGAAACGCTCCCGATCAGGCTGGGCACCAGCACGAACAGCAGGCACATAAAGGCCAGCGGCGCCGCCGCCAGCTTGAGGCTCTTGGAGAAATATTTGAAGGCCAGCGCCCCGAACAGGGCGGGGATCACGTTGTTGAAGGCGGGAGCCAGGGCCGGGTTTTCCAGCACCGGGCGCAGCGGCACCAGGCACAGCACCCCCAACGCCAGCACCAGGGTGGTCACCAGGCTGCTGGTGGCCACCGACAGGGTGGAGACGATGTCGTTTTCCGGCGTGCCCACCTGGGTGCCGCAGATCTCCCGGGCGTTCACCGCGCAGGGCAGCTTCAGGTTGACGGCGTTGCCGGTGATGAAGGTGAGATAGCTGGCCCCGGAGCCCAGCATGGGCGCGTAGACCAGAAATTCCACCACGCCGCTGGTCCAGTAGATCAGGGCGACCTGGGCGAAGCCCACGCCGAAGGCGGTCCAGTCAGGGGAGGCGCCCAGCACCCAGCCCATTGCCAGCGGCACCGCCAGCAGCAGCAGGATGGCCGCCGCCGTGCCCAGCCGGCCCAGCAGGTGGGTGGAGTTCTCATAGCGGTCGTAGTATTGGTTTTTCTGCGCTTCGTTCACGATACCCACCTCCTCACACCAGGGCGAACAGCGCCACCGCCGCCGCCATGCCCACCAGCATGCTGCCCGCCATGGAGAAGTTGTCCAGCCAGGTCATGCCCTTTTTGCGGGCCAGGAACTCGAACAGGCCCATGGCAGCCGCGCTCACCGCCGCCACGAACAGCGGCATGTAATTGCCGGTACTGGTCCACTCGCCCAGGTACGAGCCGATGTAGGCGCTGACCAGTCCCACGAACATGGCGGTGAACATGTAGTCGCCAAAGCCTTTTTTGCCCTCGGTTTTCTTTTGGGAGGCGCCCCGCAGCTTTTTCATGTAGGCCTTGAGGCAGAAGATGCACAAAAAGCAGCCCGCCAGAATGCCGGTGGTCATCACCAGGGCGATGGTCAAAAACACCGGCGCGGTGAGAGGCTCACTGCCCAGGCCCCCGCTCATGCCGGCGGCGCGGGCGGCGATGTCCGCCACGTTGCCCTCGTAGTGCAGCGCCCCGATCACCGACAGGCGGATCCAGGGCAGCGGGATGCCCAGACTGCCGGACAGGGCGATGACCCCCAGCAGGATGGAGACGCTGGGCAGCAGGGTGAAGGTGGCGCTGGAGGTGATGGCCCGGCGCAGCCTGGCCTTGTCCATGCCCAGGGCCACGCCCGCCCGCCAGCTGCGCACCAGAAACACCACACAGAGCGCCGCGATAAAGGCCACCACCACGCCCACGATCAAAAACATGGGCAGGCTGTTCAGTTTCGCCAGTAAATCCATTGCGATCCCTCCCGGTTTAACACACTAAAGCGATAGTGCCAGTATACCAGTTTTTGCCCTGTCTGTCCAGAGCGGGGCCGCAGTTTCCGCGGGTTGTGCGCAACAAAAAGATAGCCGGCCCGATTCGCCGGCCTGCCAATCCGATGCCGCCGAAAGAAGCGTTCCCCCCGCTCGCAGGCGCGAAGAGGCGGCCCGCCCTGGCTGAGGCGTTAAGCGGACGGCCTCCCCGCGCCGCTGGCGTGTCGTGCAGGTGCTGCCGAAAGAGCCGTTCCCCCCCCTCGCGGCCGTGAAGAGGCGGCCCGCTCTGGCTGAGGCATTAAGCGGACGGCCTCCCCGCCCGCCGGCGTGCCGTGCAGGCGCTGCCGAAAGAACCGTTCCCCCGCCTGCAGCCGCGAAGAGGAGCGTCGTATCCTTTCCCCGGGGGTCTTGCCGCAGAGCATCCTTCGCCCGGGCCTTTTCCCCGGATGCCTTTGCCGTTCCTTCCCCGTCGGCGCCGGTCCGCCAGGGAAAGGAATGGCAGAGGCGCGCCACGCCGTCCCGGGCATAACAAAAAGGCCCCTGCCAAACTGGCAAGGGCCTTAAAAAGTCAGGACCCCCGGCTAAGCCGGGGGCTTGAGTAGGCCCTGGAAGGGCCTCATACCGGCAAGCCTCTCAAGAGGCATTGAATTATCCACCTCTTGCATCACTTGCACGGCAGCCCGTAAACGGGCATTGCTTTTCCACAAATTAACTTTTGGGCAACCATAAAGTTGCTGTTCTTTTCTCGCTTCGCTCGGTACTTGAAGCTAAAGCTTTTTGACACTCCCCGGCAGAGCCGGGGGTTGCCTTTACGCTTAAGCAGACAAGGCAAAGAGAAAGCCGGCACCTACCTATTTTCCCGGGTCGTCTCCAACCAAGTATCTTCGGCACTACGGAGCTTAACTTCTGTGTTCGGAATGGGAACAGGTGGGACCTCCG